>JAEZJD010000020.1 GCA_023436425.1 Bacteroidota bacterium
CCCTTCTCACCTGGAAGCTGTAAACCCGGTGGTGCTTGGGTTTGCCAGGGCAAAAGCAGATTGCCTTTATAGTTCGGAGTTCGATTCCGTACTTCCCATTCTCATTCATGGTGACGCATCGCTTGCAGGTCAGGGTATTGTTTATGAAACTATTCAAATGAGTAATCTGGATGGCTTCTATACCGGTGGAACAATTCACTTTGTCATCAATAACCAGATCGGGTTTACTACAGATTTTGACGATGCACGCAGCTCCGACTACAGTACTTCCATTGCAGCAGCGATTCAGGCTCCGGTGCTGCATGTAAACGGCGACGATCCTGAAGCTGTAGTGAAATGCGTGGAGTTAGCCACACGCTATCGCCAACAGTTTAATTCAGACATTTTCGTAGATATGGTGTGTTATCGCCGCCATGGGCACAACGAAGGCGATGATCCAAAATTCACGCAGCCGAAACTCTATGCACTGATTGACAAACATGCGAATCCTCGTGAAGAGTATGTACAATATCTCTTCAATAACGGTGAAGAAGATGCGCAGCAACTCGCGAAGGAAATGGAAAAAAAATTCTGGAGCGATTTGCAGGAGCGATTAGATGAAGTGAAACAAAATCCTTTGCCCTACAATTATCAGCCGCCCGAATTGTGGTGGAAGAGTTTACGCAGAGCTAATGAGCAGGATTTTTTGAAGTCGCCCTACACAGCCATTACGGAGCCGGAGTTCAAACGTCTGTTCGACAAATTGATGCAGTGGCCGCAGGACTTCAAACCGCTGAGAAAGGTTGAAAAAATACTCGGAGACAAAATCAAATTGTTCAATGCAGAACAAAAGGTAGACTGGGCAACGGGCGAGCTTTTGGCATATTCAAGTTTGTTAGTTGAAGGGAAAAATGTGCGCATGAGCGGGCAAGATGTAAAACGTGGCACATTCTCTCATCGGCACGCCGTCATCTACGACGAAGAAACAAACAACGAGTACAACCGTTTAAACCACTTTCAGCAAGATCAGGGGCAGTTCAGGATTTACAATTCGCTGTTGAGCGAATATGCGGTTCTTGGTTTTGAGTATGGCTATGCTCTCGCCAATCCAAACACTCTTGTTTTGTGGGAAGCACAATTTGGAGATTTTGCCAACGGAGCACAAATTATTATTGACCAATTTATTTCATCGGCAGAAACAAAATGGCAGCGGATGAATGGCGTCGTACTGCTATTGCCGCACGGCTACGAAGGTCAGGGACCGGAACATAGCAGCGCACGAATGGAACGGTTTCTTCAGCAGTGCGCTGAGCTGAATATGGTCGTTAGCAATGTCACCACGTCGGCAAATCTTTTCCACCTGCTGCGCAGGCAAATGACGTGGCCTTTCCGCAAGCCGTTGGTTAATTTTTCACCTAAAGCAAATTTGCGGCACCCGGGCAGTTATTCAACCATAAAGGAATTTACCACCGGCAGCTTCAGGGAAGTAATAGACGATCCGGCAGTGGACGATGTCGGCGCCGTGACGAAGGTTTTATTCTGTTCCGGCAAAATATATTTCGACCTTGCCGAAAGGCAGCAAAAAGATGGCAGGAAAGATGTTGCCATCGTGAGGGTAGAGCAATTGTACCCGCTTCCCTACAATCAATTGGAAGAGTTGCACAAAAAATATAGTCGTGCATCCTGGTTCTGGGTGCAGGAAGAACCGCGCAATATGGGCGCAGCTTCATTCCTGGAAATGAATCTGAAAACAATAAACTATCCGGTAATCAGCCGGCAACCAAGTGCGGCTACCGCAACAGGGTTCTCCAAAATTCATCAACAGGAGCAGCACGCGATTATTGATATGGCATTTACAATATAACCGTCAACGTCACGCGGTGACGGAATAGTTAAGAGTAATACTTTAGCTTAGTAAAAGAATCCAGAAAGATGATCGATATTAAAGTGCCAACTGTTGGCGAAAGCATTAACGAAGTGACGCTTGTAAAGTGGTTGAAAAATGACGGCGAGTATGTAGAACGCGACGAAGTGATTGCCGAGCTGGAAAGTGAGAAGGCAACTTTTGAAGTAAATGCGGAAAAAGCAGGCGTTCTCAAAACGGTCAGTAAAGAAGGCGATACGTTAAACATCGGCGATACCCTGGCGCAAATTGACGATGCTGCTGCAAAACCGGAGAGCAGTTCGCAGCCGAAAACCGGCGGTGAAAAATCTGACGTTACTGTCCAGAAGGACGGAGGAAGTCAGCCGTCAGTGGAAAACGTAAAAAAAACAGACTTAAAAGCAGAAAATCCTCCCGTCAGCCAACAAGCAACTACCGCCGACCAACGAACAACTGATGTAAAAGCTACGCCTGTAGCTACAGCTATAATCGCCGATAAAAAGGTGGATCCTTCCAAGATTTCCCCCACCGGTACAGGAGGAAAAATATTGAAAGAAGATGTGTTGGAGGCACTTTCTAATCCCGGTCGTCGTCCTGGCACTGCAGCATTCAGCCGTGAAGAACGGAGTGAAAAAATGACTAATCTGCGTAAAACGGTAAGCCGCAGATTAGTAGAAGCGAAAAACACGACTGCCATGCTCACTACTTTCAATGAAGTGGACATGAGCAGAATAATGGATATAAGGGCCGCCAACAAGGAAAAATTCAAGGAAAAACATGCAGTGGGTCTGGGTTTCATGAGCTTTTTTGTAAAAGCTTGCTGTTACGCGTTGCAGGAATGGCCGGCGGTGAATGCCTACATTGATGCAGATTCCATTATTTATCACGATTACTGCGATATATCAATCGCTGTTTCCGCACCGAAAGGGTTGGTAGTGCCTGTTATTAGAAATGCGGAAAGCCTTGGCATGGCCGATATCGAACGCAAGGTGGTAGAACTTGCAACAAAAGCCAGAGACAGCAAACTCACATTGGAAGAAATGCAAGGTGGAACTTTCACCATAACTAACGGCGGCGTATTTGGCTCCTTAATGTCCACGCCCATCATCAATATTCCGCAGTCAGCAATTCTTGGTATGCATAAAATTGAAGAACGACCCGTGGTTGTGAATAAACAGATTGTCATTAAGCCGATGATGTATGTTGCTTTAAGTTATGATCACCGCATTGTTGATGGAAAAGAATCTGTTTCATTTCTTGTGCGGGTGAAAGAATTATTGGAAAATCCTGAGCTGTTGCTATTCGGAAGTGACCCGGTGAAAACTCTGCTTGAACTATAATATTGTACTCCTCTGATCGTTATACTGTCAACTAAAAACCCGTAATGAAAAACTTTATTACAATAACTGCTTTGCTTCTTTTGTTCGCATCCTGCAAAAAAGAAATTTCAAATGAAAGCGGTGGCGGTGGAACCCGGTTAACGAAAATCACTGCTACCGGGGGCACAGATTCTGTTGGTATGGAATTCACCTACAATACCTCCGGCAGACTTACCGAATATAAAATGGGTGGAACGGTTTCAGGTACCGCATTGAATGAGTCGATCACTTACACACGCAATTCATCCGAGATAATCACAAAGGAAATTTACAAGAGCTCTTCTCTTCCTTTCGGGCTCAGTCAGGTAGTTACCGACCACTTTTATGATAATTCCGCAAAAAGATATTCCTACTCAGTGACTAAACTGGACCTCGGATTAATTTTCATTCGCGACAGTGTGGGCTACAACTACGATGGTTCGGGCAGAGTTTCGGAAATTATTGATTATCTCGATGCAGGATCGGGCACTTACTCGCCAAGCATGAAGCAGTCGTTTACTTACACAGGTGCGAACGTTACAAAAGTGGTTTATGCCACCTACGATGTGCCAACCACCTCCTGGACCGATGACGAGACAGACACCTACGAGTTTGATTCGAAAGTAAATCCGCTCCAATTCACCGGCGAAGCAATGATTCTGAGAACAATTTTTGATTATCCGACATTTTATTCTGCCAACAATTACACAAAACAAACTTTAGACATTACACCAACAGCTACAACGCGAACCTTCACCTATAACGGCAGTAGCAGACCGGAAACCGCAGCGGTGAGCGACGGTTCATCCACCATTACTTTCAAATATTATTATCAGTAAACCTCGCTAACGCAGTTTGTTCCGAAGCATTATTCTTTTGGATATTTGCGCATGCACCTGCATTCATACGTCGACTCGGCAAAAAAGATCCTGAATGATTATGATGGTGCAATTCCTTTCGCGGCCTATTTAAAAAATTACTTTGGTCAAAATAAAAAGCATGGATCCAGAGACAGAAAAATGATTGCCGGTCTGTGCTATTGTTTTTTCCGTTTGGGGAACTCTTTTCAGAAAATCGACATTAACGAAAGGCTGCTTGTCGGTCAATTTTTGTGCAGTGATTCTTCGAATATTTTTTTAGGAGCGCTCAAGCCTGAGTGGAACGAAATGATTGCTGTTCCCGTTGAAGAGAAGCTGGAATATTTGTCGGCAGATTCAAATTTCCCTCTTGAAAATGAACTGAGCGAAGAAATTGATAAAGATTTATTCAGCCGATCATTTTTAATTCAGCCTGATTTATTTCTACGGGTACGACCCGGGAATAAAGAAATTGTTTTAAATAAATTGGAAGATTCCGGAATTGATTTTTACTACGATGGTGAGTATACTATTCGGCTGCCAAACAGCAGTAAAGTTGAGAATTTGTTGTTGATAGATGAAGAAGTTGTGGTTCAGGATTTAAACTCTCAAAAAGTTTTGAACTTTCCGGAACTCCAAACCTCAAATTCGAAACTTCAAACTTCCGTTTGGGATTGCTGCGCCGGAAGCGGCGGAAAATCTATTTTGCTCTTTGATTGCTTTTCTAACATTCAGCTTACCGTTTCCGATGTGCGGGAAAGCATCTTGATCAATCTTCGAAAGCGTTTTGAAAAAGCGGGAATTAAGAAATACAGGAACTTCATTGCAGATCTTTCAAAGCCGAACTTTCAACTGCCGATTTCAGACTTTGATTTGGTAATTTGCGACGCTCCCTGCAGTGGTTCCGGCACGTGGAGCAGAACGCCGGAACAGCTGCTCTACTTTGATAAAGCGAGAATTGAATATTACTCGACCTTGCAAAAAACAATTACGGCTAATGCATCTAAAGCTTTGAAGCCCGGCGGCTATTTGCTGTACGTCACCTGTTCTGTATTTCGAAAAGAAAATGAAGATGTTGTTGACTGGATCGCTAACAACACATCTTTAAAGAAGATTTCTCACCAGTATTTTAAAGGCTATACCACGAAGGCAGACACACTCTTTGCTGCACTGTTTCAACTATAGCTTCAGCAATTCTTTTGTCACGATTAATTTTTCATTGTCGAAAACCGACACATAATATTTTCCTTTCGGCAAATGCATGATGGGTACATCAAAACTCGCAAATCCCACTTGTTTGCTCCGCTTCACAATAGCAACGGTCCTTCCATCTCCCGCCACAATTCTGATCACAAGGTTAGGTATTGCTGGTGCCGTTGTAATCTTCAAAACGAAGCTTTCGTGAGCGGGATTGGGCATCACCAGGAAGTTGTTGGCGAAGGAATTTCCGGAGTTTATGCAAGAGGATGCAAGATCGACTGAAGCAGTATCGATATAATCAGCGAAAAAAGTTGCTGCTGCAGTGTCGATTATTTGGCGGATGCGATAGGAGATAACTCCCGCCGGTGCATTGGTAAGGCTATCGGTGAACTGATAAGAATTCAGTGCGAAGGTTGAACCCGTGCCAAGCCGATCACCAATTTTTATAAAGTTAGTCTCACCTGCCACTTTCCTTTCTATCTCGTATTTCATGGTAGCTACATCTTTGCTCGTCCAGTTGAGCGTCGTTTTGCAATTAGAAACCGTAGCAGTGGTTTTTGCAACGTCTTTTAGCAACAACATTGTGGCTTTTTTCACATCAGGAATACCAAATCCAATACGGTCGTTTGGAGCAATTGCAATGCTGCCGGACTTCCGCAGCGCATCGATAATTTTCATGTTGTTGAACTCTTGAAATCCTTGCCACAGGCATGCAGCAAGTCCCGCCATATTTGGACAAGCAAACGAGGTTCCATTGCCGGACGTTACTGTGTTGGATGTGGATTGAATTGTTGTTCCCACCCCAACAGAAGCCACGTCAGGCTTAATCTGTCCATCAGATGAAGGTCCAAAGCTTGAAAACGAACCAACTTGCCCGGACACTCCAACAGCTCCAACAGCCAATACGCTATCGCCATCGGCCGGTGCAGAAATGTAGTGCCATGAATTGGCGCCATCATTGCCTGCAGCTGCCACTACCAGAATGCCTTTTTTAGCTGCGAGATCAGCTCCAATTGTTGACATGGCAGTGTTGCCATTCATATCAGCGTAGCTGTGGTTCAGTGCCGCACTATCAAAGGTGGTATAGCCCAGCGACGATGAAATTAAATCGCCACCAACACTATCCACTCTCTCTGCGCCGGCAACCCAGTTGAATTCTTCTATTGGAAATTCAGATGCACCATCTTCGGTGCGGAACAAGTAAAATAATGCCTTCGGTGCTGTACCCACAAACTGGTTGGGAATGTTCGCCGCTATTATCGAGAAGCAGTACATTCCATGTGCATCGTCTTCTACAACGCTCGATTCTTTTGCAACAAAATCCCACGTGCCTAAAATCTGGCCGTTGGCTCTTGCACTGTCGAATGCTTTCAGACCGGTGTAGTTGTAAAAACCCCCGTCCAGCATGCCGATGATTATATTTTGACCACGCAGGCCTATGTTATGCAGAAACTCACCGTTATGAATGTGCACCTGTCCATACGACGCACCGTAGCTGAAGTAGTCAGCGAGTAACTCCGTAGCAGTGGAAACGTCATTCGTTTTTTCGATAGAAACGATTTTTGATTTTGAGTGCTTGCCTAAACTCGTATCCACTTTGCGGGCAACGGGTGCAGCAGATTGCACGAACGGAAGCGCATTAATTTTTGCGAGCGCTCCTGCATCTGATGTTTGAATGGTAACAGCATTAAGCCATTTAGACACATTCAAAATTGTTACTGCTCCTGCAAGTCTTACACTTTCCACGTATTGCGGTGTCACCGGAAGATCAGTGCTGTCATAATTTAGATTATAACGGATTCTGCGTTCTATTGCTCTCGTTGAAAGAAACTGCTGAGGGTTACTCAGCGAGTATGGAGTCAAACCCTTGTTCTTGAAACGAATTATGTACCTACTATACTGCGCATCCGCAGCTGAAAACAAAACGGTAAAAAGGGTAAGGAATAACCACTTTGCCATAGCTTAATTGTAGTCTATTAACGTTCGTTTTACGCCGAAGCCGATGTATTTGGTATTGGGCTGGTATTCCCATAATTGTAAATCCTGGTAGATTAATCCTACATCCTTTGCATATTTCTCAACATCATATTTTTTATAGCCAAACTGCTGAAGATTCATAATGGGAACATTGAACGATTCATCAACACCGGCAACAGTAACAACATCATTGAAGGTTTTTCCCGACAGACTCATGGTTTCACCGGTGGTTTGGTATTCATACATCCAGTCACCAAACTCTCTAATCAGGTCAAATTTGAAAAGCGGCAAATATGGATCTGTCGAGAGGTATGCGTTGCCTTTCCACTTTATACCTGTCTCAACAGGAGAAACGAGTTTAATGATGCGCAGGTTGTTTTCAACAACTTCTAAAGCATTGCCGACGGTAATGGTGTAATATCCTGATGCTTTCCAGGGTTCTGTTGTCGCGTTTGCGTTTCTAATTAACCGCTGAATTCTGAATGCAGGTTTGCCGCTGCCGTCGGTAATTTCTGCATCGACAAGATGTTTTTCCTGGTAAGAATGTGTCTCGGTAATACTTCCGAAATTTAAAAACACAGTAGAATCGGTTCTGTATGTGCGGTATTTGCCCACCGAAACCGGGAAGTAATCAACGGCTGTTGCCACCTGTAAGTCTTCCGTCGTCCTTGTACAACCAAAGGCAAAAAACAGGGCGAAAAACAATATGAATAATCTCATAAGATGCTGCAACAGATGAAAGTTAAAACTATAGAAAAACGGCTAAACCGGGCAGCTATTGTGCAAGTTGGGATCTGCTTATGAAAAGTAACGACTATGACCGCTGGATAATGCCTCCGCCGATCACATCATTGCCTTCGTAGAACACTGCACTTTGTCCCGGAGCAATACCTTTTGCTTTTTCGTAAAAGCGAACAGAAACAGCATCTTCAAGTGGAGTTATCGTTGAAAAGCTACCTGCATCCTTATACCGGATTTTTGTAACAACATCCATCGCTTCATTAACGCCATCAAACTTTATCCAGTTAATTTTCCCAACCCGCATTTCATCCTTTGCAAGGTCCTCTTCATCGCCGAGAACAACAGTGTTCGTGTCGGGATCAATAGAAGTTACGTAAGCCGGTTTACCCAAAGCAATGTCCAGCCCTTTTCGTTGACCAATGGTATAGAACGGATAACCCTTGTGTTGACCAAGAATTTTTCCGCTTTTATCCACGAAAAAACCGCCGGATACTTTTTCTTCCAATCCATCAACTTTTCTTTTCAAAAAACCGCGATAATCATTATCAGGAACGAAGCAAATTTCGTAGCTCTCGCTTTTTTTTGCGAGTTCAGGATAGCCGAAATCATGCGCCATCTGGCGAATTTCTGTTTTGCGATAGCCGCCGAGCGGTAACAACGTTCTGCTCAGTAAATCCTGCTGCAAACCCCACAGAACATAGCTCTGATCCTTCGTTTCATCAACGCCTTTGGTTACAACAAATCTGGCGTTGGCGTGTTGGTAAACAGATGCGTAGTGACCCGTGGCGATAAAATCACACCCGAGTGCATCTGCTCTTTTGAGCAATGCCCGCCACTTTATATGCGTATTACAAAGCACACACGGATTGGGTGTGCGGCCGGCAAGATATTCGTCAACGAAGTTCTCCACCACAAAGCTTCCAAACTCTTCGCGAATGTCAAGAATGTAATGAGGAAATCCATGCTGCACCGCCGCCATACGTGCATCATTGAAAGAATCAAGATTGCAGCATCCGGTTTCTTTTTTGGAGCCACCAGTTGCAGAGTAGTCCCATGTCTTCATAGTGATGCCCACCACTTCATACCCCTGGTGATGGAGCATCAATGCGGTGACGGTGCTGTCAATACCGCCGCTCATGGCTACTAAAACTTTTCCTTTGGCGCTCATGGTGAAGCGGCAAATATAACTTACCTTTTTGCAGAGATTTAATTAAGGAGTGTTAAGAAGGGACTTTGATTTAGACTTCCTGCATTTTATAAGTAATTTCAATTCTTGATAAAATATGAATTCAATCAAAGAATCAAACAAGCAAAACAGGAAATTTCCGCTCTCCTGGCAGGAGAACGAACAATTGAATTCACAACTCATCTCCAGACAGCAACCTACATCGCTGCAAGAAGCCAAAGAACAAGCGAAGCGGCTAAAGCAGCAGAGCCAGTCACTCGTAAAGAAAGGGCACAGTACAATGAAAAAGTAAAGCCAACAGAAGAGGAAGCTTTACTCACATGGGCTAAAGAAAATCACTTATGGATTGAAGAGAATGACTTCACTGCTCAATTCAAAAGCAACTATGTTGATGAAGGTGCGGAACAAAAGGTTTACCTAAAAGAAGACGGCATAAGAGCTCGCAAGGTGAATACAGGTCACTTTCATGGTACATGGTTGGAATTTTTCATTCGGCTCATTCTGCACGAAGCAATTTTTCGATCTACAGCTTACACACTTGTGGCCTTCACAGAAGAGCAAGGTCAATTCTGTGCAGTTATCGAGCAGCCTTGGGTAAAAGTTAGAAGTGGGGCTAACAAAAAAGAAGTGCAAGAATTTCTAAAGCCAATAGGATTTGTTCATACGCGATTCAATGATTACTATAACAGAACTGAAGGTATTATTTTAGAAGATCTTCACGACGAGAATGTATTTATAGGTGAAGAGAACAATTTATTGTTCGTTGATCCTGTTATTTATCTTGAAACGCCTGATCTTGGCTTAGGAGGAGAAAGTTTGTTTCGTTTTCCTTTTGCAACATCTTTTTAAAACCATCTGCCCACCACAGGCAGTCCTTGAAATTCCTTCTTTTCAACTCTTCCAATAAACAACACGAACAGCAACAATAAAACCGTTGCAGAACTCAGAGTAAGCCACCAGTTGTGCCAGGTGTTAACCAAAGCACGATGTACCACATACACAACAACCGCAATGAGTAAATAACTAAGCAGTTTTCCTTTTGCATAAGGCACTGGATAATATTTCTGACCCAGCAGGTAGCTAATCACCATCATAAACAGGAAGCAGGTGAATGTAGCAAGCGCAGCGCCCAGGTAGTGCAGTTTCGGTATGAGCAGAATATTAAGCATTACGGTAATGATTGCACCAACAATGGTGATCATTGCTCCCTGCATGTTTCGGTTCGTGAGTTTGTACCAAATACTCAGATTGTAGTAAATGCCCAGGAAAATGTTGCCCATTGCAAGAATTGGAACAATGTAAATTCCTTCGCCCCACTCTTCTGATTTCAATGTAATCAGCCATTGCAATACATCACGATACAAGCCAATGAGCAAAAACATAAAGCAACAGGCAATCACAAAAAACTTCATTACCCTTGCGTAAGTCTTCTGCGCATTTTCTTCACTGGAGCGATTGAAAAAGAATGGTTCTGCAGCCATCCGGAAAGCCTGGATCATTACAGTTACGAGCACCGCAAGCCGGTACAGATTTCCAAATACTCCAAGCTCCTTGTCCGCTTCTGCCGGTGGCAAATCCACTACGTGCCGGTACACAAGGCGGCTCAGCATGTCGTTTATCATTCCACCCAAACCAACAATCACAAGCGGATAGCTGTACTGCATCACCCTCCTCCACAAATCGGTTACAAATGTGAAACGCACATCTTTGAACTCCCGCCAAAGAAGAAAAAATGTGAGGATGCTTCCGCAAAGGTTGCCAAGCAGATAATAACTGATAGGATCCGCGTCACCGTAAATGTTTCTCACAAAACTATCGGGGTGTGATTGGAGGTAGCGAGGAATGACACCGAGAAAAAGAATGACAATTATGATGTTTAGTAAAATGCCCCCAACACTTACAAAAGCATATTTGCGCGGTCTGCCTTCCTGGCGCAGCCTGGCAAAAGGTAGTGTAGCAAGTGTGTCAAAGAAAATAATTCCAACCATCCACGTCACGTATTGCGGATGTTTTTCCAGTCCTGCTGCATCGGCAATGGACCCTCGGAATAAATAAAGAACAGCAGAAAAAACAATGGTGCTGCTCAACAGCGAAATAAACAAAGTGTTATACAGCCGGTTCTTTTCCTCGAGTTGTGAAAAACGAAAGAAAGCGGTCTCCATCCCGTAGGTGAATAACACATTGAGAAAAGGAATGATCGCGTACACCTGCGTTAAATCTGCAGTGGTGCCGGGATGATGAAAAATAAACGGTAGAGAAAGGTTAAGTAAATAGCCAAGAAAGCGGCGCGTGATCGTTGGAACTCCATACCACAAAGTTTGTCCTGCAAGTTTTTTAATGCCGCTCATTTACTAGAATTACCACGATCGAACTTATGAAGTTATATGAAGATCATAGTTCAGAGGTTGCGCGGATTAATTTTCTTTCTGCCCTCTTTTTTTTCAGAAAACTTTTTCTTCATTTCTATCCTTCTTTCTTTTGCTGCTTTTGAAGGCTTTGTTGCAATTCTCGGCTTCTTTTTGTGAAGAGCATTGTTTATTAATTCATTTATTTTCCTGATTGCTTCTTCTTTGTTTGAAAATTGCGTTCTGTGCGTTTGCGCTTTCACAAACAGCAATCTTTCAGCATTAATTCTGTTCGATAGTTTTTCCAGAACAACATTTTTTTGTTCATCATTCAGCAATTGGCTTTCGTCAATGTTGAACAAAGCAGTAACTGCTGTTTCCACTTTGTTCACGTTCTGCCCGCCTTTGCCGCCGCTGCGTGTTGTTTGAAATTTCAACTCTGACGAGAAGTCAATCATATAAAAAACGCAATTTACAACCGCACCATAACTTTAAACCTTAAACCCGAAACTTCAAACTTTTTCATGCGTGCAGTCATTCAAAGAGTTTCTAAAGCAAGTGTAACCGTTGACAACCAAAAGACCGGAGAGATCGCCGCCGGATTGTTGGTTCTCATTGGTGTTGAAGATGCTGATTCCGACGAGGATATCCGGTGGTTGAGCAGTAAAATAGTCAATCTTAGAATATTCGACGATCAATCCGGCGTGATGAATAAATCAGTAATTGAAACCGACGGCGATGTTTTGCTGGTGAGTCAGTTTACAC
>JAEZJD010000033.1 GCA_023436425.1 Bacteroidota bacterium
CAGCAACTCTGCATACTGCTCTTGTTTTGTTCCCTGTGCAATAATTAAATCTTCTGCCATGATCGCGAAGTTAGAAAAAGAAAAAGCTGCCCGTTGGAGCAGCTTTATTCAGAAAGAAAATTGAAACTTAATTTCCGTTATTGGGACGATTTTGTTGCATTTGCTTTCTCATCTCTTCAAAGAATCCGTTTACAGCTTTCACCTGATCGTCAGTGAGCGGAATAGCTTTGTACTGTTTGTTGAGGTCAGCATCAATTTCAGCAAGCTTTTTTGTTCTTTCTTCCTGACTCAAATCTCTCAAGCCCCGCATTTGCTGACGAGATGCAAACTGGATGTCGAGCACCTTTTCAGCCTGAGCATCAGTCAACTTTGTTTTTTCAACCAATTGAGGTTTCACACGCTCTTTATAAGCAGCCATTCTTGCCGCCGGATCTCCGCCCTGTTGGCCCTGAGCAGATGCACTTGTGATGAAAACGGTTGTGAATAACGCAACCAGGAATAATAATTTTTTCATTTGATTATTTGTTTTGAAGCAGCAAGTTATACCGTCTGTAAGTTAACCTAGGTTAAAATGTTGTTGTACATATTCAATTTTGCTTTACTTGGATTTCATTTAACTTTTCAAAAAAATAGCAATGTTCCCAAGGTGTTTTTTCATGGCAGCAATCTGCTTTCTCCTGGCATCCTGCACTTCGACCGATACCAAAACTGTTAATACCGGAGAAGACAGCACGGGCATAAACCTCGACAGTCTGAAGGCGAACATCAAAACACTTGCTTCCGATTCTTTCTTGGGAAGAAAGCCATTCACTGCAGGGGAAACAAAAACGATTGAATTTTTACAAAAGAAATTTGCTGATGTTGGGCTGGAGCCAGGTAATGGCGGAAGTTATTTACAGGAGGTTCCGATGGTGAATATTGCCACGGACCCTGATTCAGTGATGCAAGTGCAGAGTGCAAAAGAAAACTTCACTCTGAAGGGATTAGACGATTACGTTATCTGGACCGAAAAAACGGATTCTGTTATTACCGTCAACAATGCCGATGTGGTGTTTGCAGGTTATGGCGTGGTGGCACCGGAATATAATTGGAACGACTATGCAGGCTTAAACGTGAAAGGGAAAGTTGTACTGCTTTTGGTGAACGATCCCGGCTACGGAGTAGACAGCACATTGTTTAAAGGCGACACCATGACTTATTACGGCCGCTGGACCTATAAGTTTGAAGAAGCAGCAAGGCAAGGAGCTAAAGGATGCCTGATCATTCACAACACAAAAGCCGCAAGTTACCCGTTCACGGTTGTGCAAAACAATTGGAAAGGCTCGCGGCTGCACCTCGACAACCGCGGTAAGAGTGTACCGTACTGCGACTTTGTGGGCTGGACCTCCGAAGCGGCAGGAAAAAGGCTGCTCATGGCTTCCGGTCAGGATACATCACTTATTGCGCAAGCAAGTAAACCCGGGTTTAAGCCTGTACCATTGAATCTAAAGCTTAGCACCAACCTGCATGCCACAGCCACTTTCAACAAATCGCATAATGTTATTGGTAAAATCACCGGCACCACGCATCCTGATGAATACATTATCTACACGGCGCATTGGGATCATCTTGGTGTTGGGAAACCGGACGAAACCGGCGATTCAATTTATAACGGAGCACTCGATAATGCCAGCGCCACAGCAGGATTGATTGAATTAGCCAGAGCTTTTAAAAAGTCAAAACCTGAACGCACCGTTGTATTTCTTTCTGTAACCGCAGAAGAACAAGGCTTGTGGGGATCGGCGTATTATGCACAAAACCCGATATATCCGCTGAATAAAACTGTAGCCAACATCAATATGGATGGATTAAATTATGTGGGTAAAACAAACGACATCATCGTGGTGGGCAGAGGACAATCGGAACTTGAAGATTTGCTGCAGCAGCAGGCAGAAAAACTCAACCGCCAAGTGGCGTTCGAAACACATCCCGAAGCAGGTTACTATTATAGGTCCGACCACTTCAACTTTGCGAAAGTGGGAGTGCCTTCACTGTTCACGAGCAGCGGAATTGATGTTATTGGAAAAGGAAAAGAGTTTGGACAAAAAGCGGAAGATGAATACACCGAAAAACATTACCACCGGCCATCTGACCAATTTAACGATAGCTGGAATTTGGAAGGCGGATTAGAAGATCTGAAACTGTTTTTTGCTGTGGGCCATGCGCTGGCAAACGAGGCAACTTGGCCGGGCTGGAAAGAAGGTTCAGAGTTTAAAGCCATTAGAGATAAGTCATTGGGCCAGCAACCCTCGTCTGACTCTGCCGCCAAACGGAATATTAGCTCACCAATACCAACGGATACTTCTAAACATATTAATCCATAGATCATTGCCGAAGAAGAAGGAATGTCGAAGATAATCCGGTATTTACAGGACTATTTTGCTTCGCTAAATAAGTCACTTCTTTTTTACGCAACATTGTTTATAGCTGCGGCTATTTTCATCAACTATCGTTTTGGACTGAACGATTGGATTATTAACCAGCCATACGTGGTACAGTATTGTAGCTGGTACCTCGTGTTTTCAGCAGCGTTTGGCTTCGGCTATGTTGCCACTGCTGCCTTGGAAAAAACAGATTTTTTTCGCAACAGAAAATTTGTTTCGCTCCTGTTCATCGCTCCATTAATCTTCTCCTGGAAAATGGTTTACCTGCCTCAGTTTCAATTTTCCGGCGATGACTTGGTAAACGAATATTGGAATGCAGTTGTTTATTGGCCGCTAAAGGTTGTGGGAGTGTTGGTAATGCTGGCAGTGGTTTACCGCTTGTTCAATGAGCAGGATTCTTTTTACGGGCTAAAACTTAAATCCTTGAACGTACGTCCTTACTTAATCATGCTTCTCATCATGATTCCTTTAGTTGCACTTGCATCAACGCAGCAGGACTTCCTATTCGTGTATCCCAAATTTCAAAAAATATCGTTCTTGGGGGGTGACAACAAAGGGTGGTACAAACTGCTTTACGAACTCTCTTATGGCAGCGATTTCTTTACAATTGAATTATTCTTCAGAGGCTTTTTAGTGTTGGCTTTTTGCAGGTATGCTGGCAAACACGCCGTTTTGCCAATGGCGCTTTTTTACTGTACTATTCACTTTGGTAAACCGATGGGTGAATGTATCAGCTCTTATTTTGGAGGTTTGATTTTAGGGATAGTGATCTACAACACAAAAACCATTTTCGGCGGACTGCTGGTACACCTGGGCATTGCGTGGCTAATGGAACTTGGCGGATACTTTGGAAACCTCACCTAACCTCTCCCGGAGGAGAGGAAATTGGTGAAGTTTGCAGGCCCGTAAGCCGGATTCTGTTTTATGCTATCATTTATCTGGGATAGCCATTACTGACTACCTCAATCTGCCTACCCTGAACCTCGGACGAGCAGCCCTCGAACGGTTCTATATGTGGCATTTCAGCACGCAAGGTTTACCCGCAATTGTCATTACTGACAAAAGCCGTGAGCTCTTACCTCACATTTTCACCCTGTCACCTGTTTGAAAACTCAACCAGGTGCGGTTATTTTCTGTGGCACTGTCTGTTAATCGTGTGCACGATTACCCGGCTGTTTACCGGTGCGTTGCTCTGTGCTGTCCGGACTTTCCTACCTTTTGTTCAAAGAGCGATAGCGCAGCCTGCGTGGCAAAGTTAATCTTGTTAGAAAGGAGTTGATGTTAAAGCCGATTACTAATATTGAAAGTATATTTCTGTAGCGCCGTAACCGAAAGAAGGATGATATTGATTGACAAAAGATTTTACATCTTTCTTCAAACGCAGCACGTCATGTATTTCGTCGCGAAGCCTTCCGGTGCCCACCCCATGAATGATAATTAACTGCGACTGATGATGGGCAATGGCAAGTTCATACCATTTTTCAAATTCATTTAGCTGCATTGTCAGTATCTCTGCATTGGACAATCTCCTCCAATCGTCCGTCAGCTTTTCAATGTGCAGATCTACAACTGTACGGGCTGGCGGCAAATGTCTTCTGGCCTCCTTAGCCTCATAAATCTTAATTCCCTTAGCAGCGAGCGAATCGAAATTCATTCGTTCCTCGGGCAATTTATCTGGATAAGTATCAAACAACTTGTACGTAAAAGTTGGCTCACCTTTCTGTTTCATTTGTTCTATTCTGTCAAACAATTGTTTTGGTTTCAGCTTTAGCGAAGCTTCATAATATTCGGATTTGTCCTTTTCAGGGAGAAGCAACGAAAATTCAAAAGCAAATACCGGGCTGTCACTCATGTCAGCAAAAGGTACATCATGGAGGTAAAAATCGTTGAAGGCAAGCACCTCGCCTTTTAGCTCAAACTCGGATTTGCCAAAAAACTGCAACCAATAAATAAAAGCGTACGCCTTATCCGTTCTGTTGATTAAATGGACTTTCATTGCTTCTACTACATCGTCTCCAAATTCATCAACATCCATAATGGGCAGAAAGGACAGCCACACACCGTCAGCT
>JAEZJD010000064.1 GCA_023436425.1 Bacteroidota bacterium
TCACGCGACGGTGTTTAAACCTGCTGAATGAATCGCTTGTTAAAAAGGTGCTTGCTTTCGTCCGGTTTGTCGTCGCTGAAAAAGAACTTGCATTCAGCGGAGAAGCTTTTTTATTTCAACTGCTGCATTTTGATTTGTATAAAATACCCGCTCTGAAAATAGCGGCCATCTGTAACGAAACCCACCAGAATAGCCGCAGCAAAAAAGAGCCGGTTTACCTGCGGCAAGCGCTGGGTGGCATTGCAGAGGCAAACGCAACAAAGCTGTTTAGTGAAGATGCCGTTACCGACAGCTTAATTAAAGTGCACAGGTTGACAGAACAGCTCATTACCGAAAGTGAAAACAAGCCGCTATTGAAGTGGATGGAGCTTCTGTTCAATGAATCAGGTTTGCTTTCGTGGATTATGCAACAGCCTGAAAAAGCCTGGCTGATGCAACAGCTTAATGGCTTTTTTGATTATGTTCAGGATGAATGTCGCCGCAAACCCGACCTGGATTTAAAAGGTCTGCTGCGCCAGGTGGAACTGCTGGAAGAAAACGATATTTCTATTCCTCTCGTTCAAACCAGTGGCAATGAAAAAGGTGTAAACCTCCTCACCTGTCATGGAAGCAAAGGCTTGGAATTTGAACATGTGTTCTTTATAGGTTGCTACTCAGGTATATGGGAAGGAAAAAAGAACAATAACAATGGCTACAAATTGCCACCGAATGTCTTTGAAAAAGAATCGGCAGAAGAAAAAGAAGAGGAGCTGCGCCGATTATTCTTTGTTGCCAGCACAAGAGCAGAAAAAAACCTTTATCTCAGTTATCCCGCATTCACCAATGAAGGCAAACCTTTAGAGCCTTCCCGCTTTTTAGCCGAAATAAATGGAGACGGACTACTGCCCGTGAAAACTGCTGCTATTGATGACGAAATAAAAATTGTCTACAGCTCATTACGCTACGGTATTGTGCAACAGCCGCAGCTAGAAAAAGCTGAAGCAGATTATATCGCCATGCTGCTGCAGAAATTTAAGATGAATGTTACGGCGTTGAACAACTATCTGGAATGTCCACTAAAGTTTTATTATTCTTCGCTCGTTCGGGTGCCGAGTGCCAAGAGTGAAAGCTCCCAATTTGGTAGCAGCATGCACGATGCATTGGAGTTCTGCTACAACAAAATGATGGAAGAAAAAAAGTATCCATCGAAAGAAGCACTCCTCAACCGCTTCCAATGGCATCTCACCTGCAATCGCGAAGCGTTTACAGCCAACAGCTTCAGTCGATTTTTAGATTATGGCAAGCAATGCCTTGTTGCCTTTCATGATCAGCACTTTGCATTTGCAAATGCAAATGAATTCGTAAGAACAGAAGTACCCCTGGAAGCTGTTATCGCTGACGTACCGGTGAAGGGTTTTGCTGACAAGATTCAGTATTGGGGCAATGAAATCGTTATTACAGATTTCAAAACAGGCAGCCTTGAAAAGTCGAGCAAACGATACGAGTTTGTAGAACCGGGACATGCACAAAAGCCACAAGGCGGGAATTACTGGCGTCAGGCTGTTGTTTATAAGTTGCTTTCGGAGTATCAAAAAACCAAAAAGAAGCAACTGCGTCATATTGAATTCTTGTTTATCGAACCCAATGCTGACGGGCAGTTCGACACAAAGAAAATTCTTATCACTCCGGCTCATGAACAGGCGGTACTGCAGCAGATAAAAGATGTATGGGAGAAAATTCAATCACACGAATTTTACAAAGGGTGCGGAAAGCCAAAGTGCGAGTGGTGCAATTTTGTGAAAGATCACAAACTGTATTTATCGTTGCACGAAGTTTCAGATTCGGAATTGGAACAGCTGCTTGAAAGATCCGTCGATGTAGCTCTCTGACCTTTGGAGTACACGATTTTTTCAAGCTGGTAAACTGATTACAAATCGTTAACACCTCAATTGCAGAAAGCATCTATGTTTGCCATGCAATGAAACAACTCTTTGCATTCTCATTAATTTTTATTGTTGCCGTCGTTGTGCTTTTCGGAGCAGGATGCGCGAACATTATTCCACCTTCCGGCGGTCCGAGGGACACACTGCCACCAACATTATTGTCTGCTACGCCAGGTGATTCAACCACGAATTTTAAAGACAACAACATTCTGCTCACGTTTGATGAATATGTCGATCTGCAGGATATTCAAAATAATCTGTTGTTTACGCCAACATTTCAAAACGTTCCACTAATTGAGGCGAGAGGAAAAACATTGACTATTCGCTTCCGCGACACGCTGCAGCCAAACACGACATACACATTGAATTTCGGTAACGCAATTCGTGACATTAATGAATCGAATGTGCTTCGCAACTTTGTTTACACATTTTCCACCGGCCCATTTATCGACTCGCTTGAGCTTTCGGGCAAAGTAGTGCTGGCAGAAACCGGAAAAACAGACTCCACACTCATGGTTTTGCTGCATAGAAATTTATCTGATTCGGCAGTCCGTAAACTGCGGCCTACTTACATAACCCGTTTGGATGCAAATGGAAATTTCAGATTGAAGAATTTACCGGAAGGAAAGTTCGCGATTTATGCGCTTGGCGAAGCCGGACTGATGAGAACATACAATCGTGGTTCACAGCTTTTTGCTTTTCTGGATTCAACCGTACAGGCGGGGCAGAGCCAACCTGTTACCTTATATGCCTATCGGGAAACGCCTGCCACATCAGTTACCAATGTCGGAGCTATAGGTGTGATACAAAAAGCCACTGACAAACGCCTTCAGTTCACAACAAATCTTACTGGCGGGCAGCAAGACTTATTTAAAGATCTGACCCTCACTTTCGGGACGCCTTTAAAAATTTTCGACTCTGCGATGGTTCAACTAGCTAAGGACAGTGTGTTTTCACAAGTGCCATTTACCACAACACTCGACAGCAGCAAAAAACAATTAACGTTACAAACACAATGGCAGGAAGGAACACCTTATCACCTCATTTTATCCAAAGATTTCGCAGAAGATTCTTTAGGAAGAAAGCTGTTAAAGTCCGATACACTCCATTTTTCCACCAAGAAAAACACGGACTATGGCAACGTAACGGTTCGTGTTAAAAATGTTGATGCAATAAGAAACCCTGTGCTGCAATTTGTTCAAAATGACCAGGTAGTCTTTTCTGCACCACTTCGATCCGGCGTTTTTTCGCAGACTCTGTTCACAGCGGGAGAATACCAGCTACGCATTTTGTACGATACAAACGGCAATCTTAAGTGGGATGCAGGAAATTTTTCCGCTAAAAAGCTACCGGAAATTGTACGTCCGATTACCGGCCGAACGATTACGGTCAAACCAAATTGGGACAATGAATTTGATGTATCGTTGTAGTTTAAAGCTCTCATAAAATCACCCACAGTTCTTCTAAACCTTCAGCTTTAACCACACACCTTAAGCCTTTTCTATACCTTTGTTTTACATGCAATTCTCTTCCGCTCTACTGGAAAATGCAGTTAACGAATTTGCCCGTCTTCCGGGCATTGGTAAAAAAACAGCGCTTCGTCTTGTGCTTCATTTGCTGAAGCAGGACGCGGAGGATGTAGCGCACTTTAGCCAGGTAGTTAGCCAAATGCGCAGCGGAATAAGATTCTGCCAGCGTTGTCACAATGTTGCTGATGGAGACATTTGTTCTATTTGTGCAAACTCTTTGCGCAAGCAAGATCTCATTTGTGTTGTGGAAACCATTCGCGATGTGATAGCGCTCGAAAGCACGCAGCAATTTAGCGGAACGTACCACGTTCTCGGAGGCGTCATTTCGCCACTTGATGGCATTGGCCCTAATCAACTGAATATCGAAACTCTTATTCAACGTGTGCAGAAGGAACAAACAGCAGAAGTAATCTTTGCATTGAGTCCAACCATTCAGGGCGACACGACTATCTACTACATTCAAAAAAAATTTCCTGCAGAAACAAAGGCAACCACTATTGCCAGAGGAATTGCATTTGGTGGCGAGCTGGAATATGCTGATGAAATGACGCTTGCAAGAAGCCTGCAAAATCGTCTGCCCATCGACAGTTATGTAAGCAGTCGCTGAGGTAAAGTGTTTTTCAACCGGTAATTGTAGTTACATTTGCACTTCGGCGGATTTGTTTATTGTTCGGCCCACAGAACTAATAAACGCAGAAACTTCACCTCATCGTTCCTCGTTTATTAGGCAATTTGAGTATTTGATGATCAGCAGTGTTGCTACTATTAAGCTTCTGTTGTGTCACTCACTTCTGCGTTCAGATCAATATTCAACACTTCCGCAGTTCAAACATATTTTTTCCGTGACAGTGAATAAGCATGTTCTTATATGCGCATTTCACAAGCACACATTATAGTTAAAAATGATTACCATTCGTGAACTTCTAAACAGTCGTATTCTCATTATTGATGGTGCAATGGGAACGATGATTCAGCGATACAATTTATCAGAAGAAGATTATCGTGGAGAAAGATTTAAGGACTGGCCTTCCGATGTAAAAGGCAACAATGATCTTTTATGCTTAACGCAGCCGCACATCGTACGTGAAATTCATGGCAAATACCTTGAAGCAGGTGCTGACATAATAGAAACAAACACATTCAATGCTCAAAGAGTTTCGCTTGCAGATTACGGAATGGAAAACCTCGCGTACGAAATAAATTTTGCTGCAGCACAAATTGCAAAAGAAGCGGCATCATTGGTAGGTTCGGGCGAGCAAAAATTTGTGGCGGGTGCCATCGGGCCGATGAATAAAACGCTTTCTCTTTCTCCTGACGTTAATAATCCCGGCTATCGTGCTCTCACCTTCGACGACGCTGTTGAAGCATATTACGAACAGGTACAGGGCTTAATCGATGGAGGCGTTGATTTGCTTTTAATTGAAACCATTTTTGATACGCTGAATGCAAAGGCAGCGATCTTCGCCATAAAAAAACACGAAAGACAAACAGGAATTAAGAAAGATATTATGATTAGCGGAACGATTACGGATGCAAGTGGCAGAACACTTAGCGGGCAAACGCTTGAGGCGTTTTATACCTCTGTTCGTCATGCACGACCGTTGACCGTAGGTCTTAATTGTGCGTTAGGCGCGAAAGAAATGCGGCCGCACATTGAAGAACTGAGTTCCATTGCCGAATGCTATGTTTCTGCTTATCCGAATGCAGGTTTGCCAAATGCTATGGGCGAGTACGACGAACAACCTGAAGACACAGCGCATTACATTGAACAATGGGCGGCAGAAGGTTTGGTAAATATTGTTGGCGGCTGCTGCGGCACCACCCCCGATCACATCAGACACATTGCAGAACATGTAAAGGAACTGCAGCCCAGGCGGCTGCCGATCGTTGAACAGGCTTTAGCTTAACCCTATGAACGAAAAAACAGTTATAAAACCTTACCTGCGACTGGCAGGCCTGGAGCCGCTCACCGTCAGACCGGAATCTAACTTCATCAACATTGGTGAAAGAACGAATGTTACCGGCTCTAAAAAATTTGCCCGTTTAGTTCGGGAGAACAAATACGAAGAAGCACTTTCCGTGGCACGTCAACAAGTAGAGAACGGCGCCCAAGTGCTTGATGTAAACATGGACGATGCGCTGCTCGACGGCACTGCAGCAATGACCACCTTTCTCAATCTGCTGCAAGCCGAACCCGACATTGCCAAGATCCCAATCATGATTGATTCATCAAAATTCGAAATCATTGAAGCGGGACTGAAATGCGTGCAGGGAAAAGGTATTGTGAACTCAATCTCGCTGAAAGAAGGTGAGGAAAAATTCGTTGACCAGGCATTTACCTGTCAGGCTTACGGCGCCGCAGTAGTTGTTATGGCTTTCGATGAAAATGGTCAGGCGGACACATTGGAAAAAAGGATTTCTATTTGTCAACGTGCGTACAAGATCCTTACTGAAGTAGTTGGATATGAACCTCAGGACATCATTTTCGATCCAAACATTTTCGCGATTGCCACCGGCATTGAAGAACACAACAACTACGCAGTAGACTTTATTGAGGCAACCCGCATCATAAAACAAAAAATGCCATTGGTGAAAGTGAGTGGTGGTGTAAGCAACGTATCGTTTTCTTTTCGTGGCAACGACCATGTTCGTGAGGCGATCCATTCTGTTTTCCTTTATCATGCGATTCAGGCGGGCATGGACATGGGAATTGTAAATGCCGGTCAGTTGGTTGTATACGACCAAATAGAACAGGGATTGCGCGAACTGTGCGAAGACGTTATTCTGAACAAAAAACCAGACGCGACCGAACGCTTGGTATCATTTGCAGAAACAGTAAAATCGAAAGGAAAAGAAGAAGTAAAAGATGAAGCTTGGAGAAAAGGTTCGGTGGAAGAACGACTGAAGTATGCATTGGTGAATGGCATCACCGATTACGTTGAAGCCGATACAGAGGAAGCAAGACAAAAATATCCAAAACCGCTCGACGTAATAGAAGGTCCGCTCATGGCGGGAATGGATGTTGTTGGCGATTTGTTCGGCAGCGGCAAAATGTTTTTGCCACAAGTGGTGAAGAGCGCAAGAGTAATGAAGAAGTCAGTTGCGGTGCTCACACCTTTTATCGAAAAAGAAAAAGAGGAGAAGGCTGCACGAGGTGAGATATCTCTTTCAGGCGCACCAAAAATTCTGATGGCAACGGTGAAAGGAGACGTGCACGACATTGGTAAAAACATCGTGGCTGTGGTATTGGGTTGCAACGGATACGAAGTAATAGATCTTGGTGTGATGGTGCCTGCTGACAAAATCTTAGATACTGCAGAAAAGGAAAAAGCTGATGTGATTGGACTCAGCGGATTGATTACGCCTTCGCTTGATGAAATGGTGCATGTGGCAAGAGAGATGAAACGCCGCAACATGCAGCAGCCCCTATTGATCGGCGGTGCAACCACATCTCGTACGCATACTGCCGTGAAAATTGCTCCTGAGTACGATAATGGCGTAGTTCATGTGCTGGATGCTTCGCGAAGCGTTTCCGTTGTTAGCAGTCTCCTGAACAAAGAACAGAATGCACAATTTCTTCAACAGACGAAGAAGGAATATTCCGATGTGCACAAACAATTTTTAAATAAGCAGAAATATAAAGTTCTCATCCCTTACCAGGAGGCAGTAGTTACGAAAGAGTACTTCGATTGGAAAAATTATATGCCGGCAAGGCCTTCAATTGACGGAGTAAAGGTGTTCAACGATTTTGATTTAGGCACCATAGCAAAATACATTGACTGGGGACCGTTCTTTATTGGATGGGAAATGCCCGGTCGTTTTCCCGACGTGTTGGAAGATAAAATTTTCGGAGCGGAAGCAACGCGTTTGTACAATGATGCACAGGCACTTGTTGAGAGAATCGTACAGGAAAAATGGTTTAGTGCACATGGCGTGATTGGATTTTGGCCTGCAAATTCGAACAACAGAGATACCATCATTTTGCAAACGGATAGTGGTGAGCTAAAGCTGGAAATGTTGCGTCAGCAAATGAAAAAAGCAGTAGGACAGCCGTCCTATTCGCTGGCTGATTTCATCATGCCAAAATCGGACAGCATTGAAGTGCCTTCAGTAGAAGCGACTCATCCTCACCTTATCCGTGACTATATGGGCGCTTTTGCAGTAACAATTCATGGAGCAGACCAATGGATAAAAAAGTTTGTAGATGACCACGATGAATACAACAAAATTTTGGTGCAGATTTTAGCCGACAGATTTGTGGAAGCATTCGCTGAATGCCTGCATCAGGAGGTTAGAAAAAATTATTGGGGTTACGAGAAAACTGAAACGCTTACAAACGAACAACTGATAAGGGAAGAATACAAAGGGATTCGACCTGCTCCCGGCTATCCTGCATGCCCTGATCACACAGAGAAAATTAAACTGTTTAAGCTTTTGAACGCTGCCGAAAATGTCGGCATCGAATTGACGGAATCCTTAGCCATGAATCCGCCGGCGTCCGTCTGCGGTTGGTACATAGCACATCCGCAAAGTCATTATTTTGGATTGGGAAAAATAGGCAGAGATCAACTTGAGGATTATGCAAGTCGCAAAGGCATGACCATCGAAGAAGCAGAGCGGTGGCTGAGACCCGTGCTGGAGTAGCTACCGCTGAAACATAACATCAATTTGATCTTTTCTCAGCTCCATGTACGTGGGCTTTCCCGAAGGAGAACTGTTTGGCTGCGCACAGGCAAATAAATCTTCAATCAAATTTCGCATCTCTTTTTCCGACAGCAGCACACCTGGTTTCACTGCTTGTTGCCACGCAATTGATCGCAGCAGTGTTTCTCGTTTTGGCAGCTTCAGGTCTGAGCTAAAATGCTTGTACTGCTCAAGTATTTTTTCAATGGGAACAATACTAATTTCGGTTGCTACATCAGCGGGTGTACCCTGAATAACAAACGAATTTTTTCCAAAAGGTTCAATCAAATATCCCAGCTGCTGTAAGTCTGGCAACAATTCATTCATTATCGCAGCATCAGTTGCAGACAATTCGACGTTTGCGGGAAACAAGCTTCGTTGTGTTGCAATAACATTTGTATCAAATGACTGCGTCAGTCGCTCGTAAATAATTCTTTCATGAGCCAACTGTTGATGCACCAGCAAAAAACTGTTGCTCCTGGAAACAAGAATATACGTATTGAAAAGATGAACGGGTTTTACATCTACATTATCAGTTTCAAAGATTTTGGATGCAGTTGTGAGTGCGGGTGCCGGCGCATCTTTCTCCAGGTACTTGCCCAAAGATTCGAACGGTCTTTCAGAACCTGAGCCCTCTGAATCAACTCGAGTGTCCAAATCACTGCTTTGATATTGCGACGGTGCGTAATTGCTCGGGTTGATTTTGTGCGCCTGGTGTGCTTCTGTAAATCCTTTGAAAAGCGAAGAACCGGACGTTTGTTGCTTTACTTCTTCTGTGAAAGGTTTTTGAATGGCTTCCAACTGCTGGATGGATGCATCCAGATCAAAATCAAGCGTGGGTGTAATGCTGAACTGAGCGAGTGAGTGTTTTACCGCTGCCTGCACAAATGCATACACTATTTTCTCATCTTCAAATTTTATCTCCTGCTTGGTTGGATGGACATTCACATCAACCTGCGTGGGATCGAGATCGATAAACAAAACGTATGCGGGAAAGCTGTCATTAGTAATCATCTGTTGGTACGCAGATGTGACAGCATGATTGAGATAAGCACTTTTGATAAAACGATTGTTTACAAAAAAGTATTGATCACCACGCGTTTTCTTTGCCGTTTCCGGTTTGCCGATGAACCCATAAATATTCAGATAATCAGTTTCTTCTTTAACTGAAACCAGCTTCGCATTATACTGATGTCCGAGAATTTGCAGAATCCGCTGCTTCAGGCCTCCCGGCTCCAGATGAAATATTTGTTGACCATTGCTATGAAGCGAAAAAAATAAATGTGGAAAGGCAAGGGCAACGCGAATAAATTCATCAATAATGTGCCGCATTTCCGCAGCATTGCTTTTGAGGAAATTTCGTCGTGCAGGCACATTGAAAAAAAGATTTTTCATGGCAATGCTGGTACCTTCCACTGCGGCAGCAGGCTCCTGCTTTTTCACAACGCTGTTTTCTATTTCTATGAAAGTGCCGGCATCTTCGGTTGCACGTTTTGTTTTTAGTTCCACCTGCGCCACTGCAGCAATGGAGGCAAGTGCCTCTCCGCGAAATCCCATCGTGCGGATGTGAAAGAGATCATCGATGTTTTTGATCTTAGAAGTAGCGTGACGCTCAAAGCACATGCGTGCATCAGTTTCGCTCATGCCACTGCCATTATCGACTACCTGAATCAGAGACTTGCCCGCATCATTCACAAAAAGCTTTATTTCTGTTGCGCCTGCATCAACAGCATTTTCCAGCAGTTCTTTCACAGCGCTTGCAGGCCGTTGAATAACTTCACCGGCGGCTATTTGGTTAGCAATGTTATCAGGCAATAATTGTATCTTATCGGCCACAAAAAACCTCCGCATCAAAAATAACGGATTGGCTTCATCCTTGTTGCTTTAGCAGTGAGACAGTATCTTTCACATCTCCTTTACTTCAACTTCACATGGATTTAAGCAAAAGAACTTTTGTTTTCTTTAAATTGGTAACTCATTTATCTACTATGAGAAAACTAACGGTAATACTTTTTGGACTCTGTTATATTCTTGTTTCGTTCAGTGCAAGAAACAGCAAAGGTGCTGCCGATGTGTGGGTGGACAGTGTTTTCAACTCCCTATCCAATGAAGAAAAAATTGCGCAGCTGATGGTGATTAGAGCATCTAACAATATGGATTGGACAGATGCTCCTAAAGTGGCAGAACAAATAACAAAGTATAACGTCGGCGGCATTTGCTTTTTCAAAAATGTTTCGCCAGGCAGCAAACCAAGCGGACCAGTGCTGCAAGCTCAGCTTACCAACTATTACCAGTCAATTGCCAAGACGCCAATAATGATTTCGATTGACGGAGAGCAGGGTGTGGGAATGCGGCTCGACAGCGTCTTGAAATTTCCTTACCAATTAACGCTCGGCGCATTAAGCGACGAAGAGATGCTCTATAGAATGGGAAGATATGTCGGTGAGCAATGCAAACGCCTCGGCATTCACATGAACTATGCTCCTGTAGTTGATATAAACAACAATCCAAACAATCCGGTAATTGGTTTTCGTTCTTTTGGTCAGGATAAATACAAGGTGGCAAAATTTGGTGTAGCCTACATGAAAGGTATGCAGGATGCGGGAATTATGGCGTCAGCAAAACACTTTCCGGGTCATGGCGACGTAGCAGTTGATTCACATCTTGACTTGCCCGTTATCAACAAAACTTTGGAGCAACTTGACACGCTTGAGCTATATCCTTTTAGGGAGTTGACACGCGCCGGTGTAGGAAGTGTGATGGTTGCGCATCTGTACATTCCATCAATCGACAGCACTGCTAACCGTGCGACATCGTTGTCAAAAAATAATATTGAAGGCGTGTTGCGTCAGCACTTAAACTACCAGGGCTTGGCAGTAAGTGATGCATTGGAAATGAAAGGCGTTACCAAATTTTTCGGTCCTGGTGAAGCAGCGGTGGAAGCATTAATTGCAGGCAATGATATTTTGTGCCTTCCTGAAAGCATTCCTGATGCAATTGATGCGATAAAAAAAGCGGTTGATACTAAAAGAATAAGCTGGGACGACATTGATAAAAAAACCAGAAGAGTGTTGTATGCGAAATATCAACTTGGACTTAACAAGCCGCAGGTTGTAAACACCGACAATATTTTGAATGACCTGAATGCGAAGGTTAGTTCGTTCCGAAAAGAAGTGGCCGAAAATGCGATAACGGTTTTGAACAACAAGTCAGGATTGTTACCTATTAAAAAATTAGGAAGAACTGCGTACGTTGGCGTGGGCACAAACACTGCAAACACCTTGGCCACGCGGCTTCAGACGGAGATGAAATCAGACAATTATTTTTTCAGCTTCAATGATTCCGCAACCAACTCTGCATCAATACTCGATGCAATTAGAAATGGTAATTACGATCGTGTAGTCATCGGCATTCATAACCTTTCCTTACGGCCTGCTAACAACTATGGCATAACGCCTGTGGCGGTTAATCTTGTCAATTCGCTGCAAGCCTACAATGCAATCACACTTGTATTTGGAAATGTGTATGCAGCTGAAAATTTTTGCAATAGCAGCACCATGGTAGCCATGTATGAAGACGATGAAATTTTTCAAAATGCGGCGGCAGATTTTCTGGAGGGACAAATAGCAGCGAAGGGTAAACTTCCTGTTACGGTGTGCAATATTCCCTTCGGTTCCGGGTATCAGGCGAACAGGTTTACGCCTGTGGGTTTCAGCCCCGAATGGCTGGTTATTGACAGCATTGTGAGAGATGGTGTGGCCAAAAGAGCTTTCCCCGGCGCAGAAGTGTTGGCTGTTCAAAACGGTGAAATCAAATACCACAAGGCGTTCGGCCATTACGAATTTGATCCAAAATCTTTACCTGTGAACCTTGAAAGCATTTATGATTTGGCATCTGTTACCAAAGTTTCGGCAACTACAGTTGCAGTTATGAAATTGTATGAGCAGGGAAAGATTGATCTGGACAAGACCTTGGGAGATTATTTGCCTATTGCGAGGGGCACCGATAAAGAAGGATTGAAACTTCGCGATATTCTTTTGCATCAGGCAGGGTTGAATCCATATATCTCTTTTTACAGCGAAACAGTAGATCCCGCTACGAGAAAGCCTTCACAGAATTTTTACCGCAGCACGCCTGATTCATTTTACTCCATTCCTGTAGCGCAGAACGTGTGGCTGCGGAAAGACTGGAATGATACAATGATGAAGCGCATCATGCAAAGCAGACTTACCACACAGGGTAAATATGTATACAGCGATAACGATTTCATTTTGTTGGGCAAAATTGTTCAGGAAGTATCAGGACTTCCGCTCGACCGATTTGTGCAGCGGAATTTTTATAACCGTCTGGGCATGTATACAACCGGTTTCAAACCATGGCAACGCTTTGGAATGGAACGAGTGGTACCTACAGAAATGGACAGATATTTTCGCAATCAAATGCTGAGAGGCTATGTGCACGACGAGGGTGCAGCAATGTTTGGCGGTGTGTCGGGACACGCCGGATTGTTCTCAAATGCTTACGATCTTTCACTGCTGTATCAAATGTTGCTGAATGGCGGTACACTCAACGGTGAAAGGTTT
>JAEZJD010000096.1 GCA_023436425.1 Bacteroidota bacterium
GTTCCCGGGTCTGGCACCGGATCGGGGTGCAAAATAGGGTTATAATTCTTCATCAAATATTCTTGAAAGCTCATCTCTCTAATTTATTTGTTTTCTAATTTTTTTTCTTTCTTAGGATTGGTGACAAGCACTTCATCCACCAGACCGTACTCTTTTGCTTCTGCTGCCGTCATCCAGTAGTCGCGGTCAAAATCACCTTCTATTTTTTCCACGGCTTTGCCCGAGTGGTTTGCCACGATCTCGTACAGCTCACGTTTCAACTTGCGAATTTCTTTTACCGTAATTTCTATGTCGGTAGCTTGTCCACCAATTGCACCGCTCGGCTGATGCATCATAATTCGTGAATGTTTTAGTGCGGCTCTTTTTCCATGTGTGCCTGCCGCAAGTAAAACGCTGCCCATAGATGCAGCAATGCCAATGCAAATGGTGGCGACATCAGGACTTACGTATTGCATTGTGTCGTAAACGCCGAGACCCGCGTACACGCTACCGCCGGGAGAGTTTATGTACATGTTGATATCTCTGGTTCTATCGGTAGAGTCCAGAAAAAGCAATTGTGCAGTGACGATGTTTGCCACTTCATCATTGATCGGGTAACCGAGAAAAATAATCCTGTCCATCATCAGTCGGCTATAGACATCCATCACAGCCACATTCATGGGTCGTTCTTCAATAATGTTGGGAGTAAGTGCGGTTACAAGATATTTCTGATAGCTGTCCAAAGTATTACTCGAGAGGCCTTTGTCCTTGACTGCGTATTTCTCAAATTCAGATTTAAAACTCATATCAACTTAGTTAAATAGCAAAATAAGTGTTTTGTGAAGTATCAAATACCATGCTTACAGAAAAAGCGGACAAAATGGCTGCATTATGCCGCTCCATTGAGGAACAAAAAAAGAGTTGCCAAGCAACTCTTTTGGTAAATCTTCTATGTATACAACATTAATGGTGGTGATGCTGATGCTGTTCGTTCATGTGCAAAAACTCTTCTTTTGAAATAGGCGTCTCCACAGCATTGACCTGTGTTTCCGCCCACTGAAACAGCTTTTGTGTTTGCAGACGGTTGTATGCGTCTTCCACATACTTTTGATCTTTCATCATGCGGTCTATATAATCACGAACCCATTGTTGCTCTTCGTCCAGGGTGTTCATGCCCATGTAGCCGAGTAATTGTTGTTTTGCAAACTGCCGCACATCGTCCTGCTCCACGCGAATGTCATTGTCTTTAATCAGCTTGTCAGTAATCAGCGTCCATTTTAATCCATTTACAAAAGACGGAAACTCGTTCTGCACTTCTTCGTCAGTTTTTGCAACGCCATCTTTTCCTTGTGTTTTTAGCCAGCGCTTTAAAAAATCAACCGGGAAATCAATGTTTGTCTGATCGAGTAAAGTGTGATAGATGCTGTGTTGCAGTTGGTTGGCTGACTCAGCATCCCATTGTTTTTGTAGTTCTTCACGAATCCGATTTCTGAATTCGTCTTCCGTCTTTACTTCTTCATTCGGGAACAGTTGTTTGTAAAATTCTTCGTTTAGGTCGCGGGGCTCCACCAATCCTAATTTTGTAATGGTCGCTTTAAAATGTTTGCCTGTACCGCTTTCCAATCCCAGGTCTTGCAGTACCCATTGTTTTTCCTTGTTTTCGAAAGCATCATCCAGTGAAAGATGAAACGAATCTCGCACTTTCTTTCCCATCAGTTGCCCGCGGAAATCTTCCTTGAAATATTTTACAAGAAGTGAATTGTCCTTTTTAATTCCGTTTTCTATTTCATTTCCCGCTTCATCAGTTTCCGCAAAGGTGATATTGAGAATATTGTTTTCATTGTTCACTTCCTCCGGCTCGCTCATGTTGCCGTAACGGGTGCGGAGCCGCTCGATTTCTTCGTTCACCATGTCATCGGTAACCTGTACTTTATAGCGTTTCACTGTTTCCTTGGAGAGGTCTGGCAGCTGAAAATCCGGCTTCATACCCACTTCAAATGTGAAATTGTAGTTATCAGGCTTGTTCACATCAAGTTGCGCTAAATCAAATGCAACCGGAAGCGGCTGAGCAAAAATTTCAAGCTTTTCACTTTCGATAAAATTGATTACCTCCTTATCAACAGTGCGCAAAATTTCATCGGCAAAAAGTGATGAGCCATACATCTTTTTAATGAGACCAGCAGGCACCATTCCCTTTCTGAAGCCAGGGATGTTTGCCTTCTTACTATATTCCTTCAAAGCCTTTTCAAACTGCGGCAGATAATCTTCTTTGTTAATTGTAATATTTAATTGCTTGTGTAAGGGAGCAACTTCCTGTTGTGTAACTGTAGCCATTAGTATTTATTTACAAAATGCCCTCTCTTTACGGAGAGGGTTAAGTGAAGTGCGGGTGGAGGGACTCGAACCCCCATGCCTCGCGGCGTCAGATCCTAAGTCTGATACGTCTACCAATTTCGCCACACCCGCTGTTGTCAGTTTGTCGTTTATTACTTTCCTAAACCGTCAAACTGTTTCAAGGCTCGCAAAGGTAAGGGTTTGAATCAATTATGGTTGGCTGTAATGAATGATATAGATAAAGGAATAGTTAAACACATTTTTCCACTGCTTTGCTATAAGTTCCTTAACCTCGTAAACAGCTCAAAAACAGTAAATTCGTTCCGAAACAATTGGAATGGAAACAGTTGCACAGGTGCCAAAATATAGTTTAAATGATGAGCAGGAGAAAAAGCTGATTCTGAGGGAATACCGTGCCCTGCTGCGATCGCTGAAGTCGCGGTTGAAGCCCGGAGACAGAAAGCTTTTACGCATCGCATTTGAAATGGCCGCTGATGCACACAAAACCATGCGAAGAAAAAGCGGCGAGCCTTATATTTTACACCCTTTGGCTGTGGCCCGCATTTGTGTTGAAGAAATCGGGTTAGGGGTTCGCTCCACCATCTGTGCTTTGCTGCACGACACTGTTGAAGACACTGATATTTCCCTTGATGACGTTCAAAGAGAATTTGGCAGCGAGATTGCTAAAATTGTGGACGGACTCACCAAAATTTCCAACGTCATTGATGTTAACGCTTCGCAACAAGCTGAAAACTTCCGGAAAATTTTATTGACGCTTACGGACGATCCGCGTGTGATTCTCATAAAACTTGCAGATCGCCTGCACAACATGCGTACGCTTGACAGCATGAAAGGCGAAAAGCAACTGAAGGTGGCGTCTGAGACAGTGTATGTTTTTGCCCCTCTGGCACACAGAATGGGACTGTACAATGTGAAGACCGAAATGGAGGATCTCGCCATGAAATACCTGGAGCCCCAGGCGTACCGGGAAGTGGCTATGAAATTGGCAGAGACAAAACGGGAACGTAGCCGCTACATCAACGAATTTATTAAGCCGTTGAAGGATAAACTGGAAAAGGCCGGTTTTGATTTTGATATCTACGGTAGACCGAAAAGCATCCACTCCATCTGGAACAAGATGAAAAAGAAGGGCGTGAGCTTTGAAGAAGTGTATGATCTGTTTGCCATTCGAATCATCGTCAATTCCACTGCAGAAAAGGAAAAGGAAGATTGCTGGAAAGTGTATTCAATGATCACAGACGAATATTCTCCGGCTCCCGAACGGCTGCGTGACTGGTTGAGCAATCCGAAAAGCAATGGATATGTGGCGCTGCATACAACGGTTATGGGACCGCAGGGGAAGTGGGTGGAAGTGCAGATCAGGACCAGGAGAATGAATGAGATTGCAGAAAAAGGTTTGGCGGCACACTGGAAATATAAAGAGGGCACGGCAGAAGAAAATCGATTCGACACCTGGTTTAACCAGATCCGTGAAGTGATCACTACTCAGGACGTAGATTCAGTGGACTTTCTTCAGGAATTCAAACGCAGTTTTCTTGCAGAAGAAATTTACATCTACACACCAAAAGGCGATGTGAAAATGCTTCCCGTTGGCGCAACAGCATTGGATTTTGCCTTCGCTGTGCATAGCGAAGTTGGGGTGAAGTGTATTGGCGCAAAAGTGAATCACAAGCTTGTGCCGATAAGCCATAAATTACGCAGTGGCGATCAGGTTGAAATTATCACTTCTAACAAGCAAAAACCTTCTGAGGACTGGCTCAATTTTGTTGTAACGGCTAAAGCGAGAACGAAGATTAAAGACTCGCTGAAAGAAGAGAAAAAAGCCATTGCGGAAGAAGGCAAATACACTTTGCAACGCAAACTGGAGGGTTTGGGTGTGCCCGTAAATCAGCACAATGTAGACGAACTGGTGCTTTATTACAAATTGGCGTCACCGCTCGATCTCTACTACAGCATTGCAGTAAAAATGCTTGACTTAAAGGAGCTAAAGGAATTTAAAGTTTCAGGTGATCGTTTGGAAGCTCCAAAACCTGTGCGGGTGCTGGAGCCGAAGCCAGAATATAATCCCCACATACCGAAGAAAGAAACCGAACTTATCATCTTTGGTGAAAGCAGCGACAGGATTGTTTACAATCTTGCAAACTGTTGTAAACCTATTCCCGGCGATGACGTTTTTGGATTTGTCACCACAGGTAAAGGATTAACCATTCACCGCACCACATGTCCTAATGCAACGAAGTTATTATCGAACTATGGGCACCGGATTGTAAAAACGAAATGGGCCAAGAACAAGGAGATCTCATTCCTTACGGGATTAAAAATTATCGGCATGGACGATGTAGGAGTCGTAAGCAAAATCACCAATCTTATTTCAGCAGAAATGCGCATCAATATTTCTGCTATCAATATTGAATCGAAAGAAGGAATGTTTGAAGGAACGATCAAATTGTTTGTTCACGACAAAGAAGAGTTGGACGAATTGGTTGGCCGATTGAAATCACTGAACGGCATTCACTCGGTAGAACGGTTCGAAACGGAGCAGTGATGAAGAGATGTATCCGCTAACTCAAAACGCAGTGGATTGTCTCCCCATCCCAAAACATTTTAGAAACCGTACTTGTCACGAAAAGCTCTTGAAGAAATCTTGGTCTATTTCAAAAACCGTTACGGGTTTCAATCCTAAATGATACTTCTCGAAAAGTTCTACCAATCGGTCTCCATCAATTAATTCAATTGGTGTCACTCCGTCACGATTACCTTCAGTCTTTGCTTCTTTTGTAAATCGTCCTGTGGTAATTATTAGCCCTTTTTCGCCTCGTCCTTGCATCGCGCCGCGAAAGTCTCTGACATGATGTGGTGAAACCGTTTCCTTATATCGCTTACATTGAAATACTATATTTAAACTAACAACGTCGTTTAGTTTTACTATTCCTTTGCCGTCAATTCCTTGGTCACCAGAGCCACCGGTGATAGCGATTTCATTAATTCCGATTTCAGTTAATAACCTCTTGCAGAGTTTTTCAAAACCAGAAGCCGAAAGATTCTGAACGATATTAATCAGACCCAAAGAATGCTCCTCGTCTTCAGTTGGTGTATTTTCAAATTTGGGTTCTGTTTGTTGTGGTTTTGAGGCTGGAGTTTTCTTTACACTGTGCTGAACGGATTTGAATAACTTGTAAACACCGTCATCGTCCAACTTTTTGTCAAGTCCGTCATTAGTCAGTCGCCAAATACCTCGTTGTGCATTGTCGATAAGCCCCGCTTTAAATAAATAAAACCTAGCCCATTGTATCCGATTTCTAATTCGTGATTGCCCGTTAGACGTTGTTTCTTCTAATTCAGCTTCCGATATTCCTAATTTTCCAATTACTTGTTCAATAATGTCCGAGGAATTGCCAGCTCCTCCATTAGCTTGAAGAGCCGACAAAACGGGATTTACATACCTTAGAAATTCAGGTCCTTTCATTTTTGCAGTTGGCTGGATTGTTTGCCGCTAACCATAAATATACACAACTGGATAAACCCTGCTGCCGGACTCTTACCCTATGTTGCCATTTTATCTGCTACGTCGTTTATCTAATCCTATGATTAGTTGTTTGATGAATGACAACTTCGATAAAGGAGTCTGCAAAATAATGGCGAGAAGTTCGCTAGTTATTGGTACCTGAAGAAGTCTCCACAGGTGCAGTCGTGGTTGTATCCTTTTTCTCCACTCGTTTTTTGCCAAACAAAACTTCGGATAAGGAATCAAACTCTTTGTTGTATGAAATGCCTGCACCGAACCGCTTTGTTGTAGGGCTGCCTGCAGTGGTATTTCCGTAAAGAAAATCAACATTTTGCCTATAGAAGAAAGTAGCTCTCAGCGTTCCTATTTTATTAAGCAATACTTCAAGCGTCACATCCGGAAGGAGCTGGATATTCTGGCGCACATCACCGGCGAGCGACAACGGCATGTCGAACGTTCCGCCCACGGTGAAAATTGCTCTTCCGTTCAGCAATGAAGTGCCAATACTCACGTTACTCGCCACCTGGTTGAACAGGCGAATGTTTCGTGCATTGGGATCAAACAAGTTGCGGTTATAAACAGAACCGGAAAAATTAAATGTGAACTTGTTGTTTCTGAATATTCTTGAGAAGATTTGATTCAATTCTTTGTTCAACACATTAAAGAATAATCCGGATACCGTGCTGAAGGTAAATTCCTCGAGCGGGTTGGTGCTCAATCCTTCTGATCTCGTAGTCTCATACGGTGCAAAACTGTTGGTTACAATCAGGTACGTTACCTGCTTATATAATTCATTTGGATTGTTCTGTAACTGCTGAATGCCAAAAGCAATCGCGGGATTATTAAATACGTTGCTGCTGTTGGGAAACTCCAGCTTAAAAGAAAACTTGGGTTGAAAGAGTTTGCCCGTAAGCGTTGCAATTACGTCAACATCTTCACGCAACTGAGCCAGGCTTTTTGTAACAGACGGTTCTACCAACAGCGTAGTGGCAAGTGGAGCGAAACTCACGTTTTCTGCTCTGTAAATGGCTTCCAGGTTCACTGTCGCATCGTAGGGATCGCGTGTCCATTGTATGTAGTTGTTTGCGCCTCTCCTCAGTATAAACGGACGTTTGAAAACAGATTGGAAGGTGAACAAGTAATCACCTTCTTCAATATCAAATCTTCCGGAAATAGTTAATGGCGCCGACGTGCCGGAAGAGATTTCAAAATTTTGACTTGTGCCGCGGGCACGAATGATGTCACCGGTCAGTTCATCCAAAATCACTTCCACATTCACCATTGGATTAACATCCAGGTTTACCTGGTAGGTAATATTGGTAGATGCGCCGCGCAGATCGGTTTCAGCCATTTCTCTACCATACTTTTTTTCTACCATAAAGTCTGCTTGTCCGGTTTCACGGCTGCGGACGGGCGGCAATGTAATTGATGAACTATCCGTTTCGGAAGCCTTTGCATCTATGAACATATTCATGTCGTACTGAGGACCGACAAGCACGAATGTTCCTGCGCCTTTTGCTCTACCATAAAAGGTTTGATTGTCCTGATAGGTGGTGTTCAGCAATTCCATTCGCTCGGACTGCGTTTTCACCGCGATATCAAAGTACATATCGTTAAACGCTTTGTGCCTGATTCCCCCGGTAACTTTTGCCGTATTACCATTTGCATCTTGCAATGTGATTCCGGAAAGGTCAAGGTAATCTTTGCTCAGGCGCAAATCTGTGTCAAGAATTTTATACGTCACTTGTGTGAACACGACTTTTAAACCTGCATCTTTCAGCCGTACGTTAGTGACAAAGTCGAGATGGTCTTTGTCACCTATAATATCAACATCGCCGGTAACGGTACCGACAATGTCGGTGAAAATTGATCCGATAAACCGCTCAAGAAATTTAAGTTGAAAGTTTTTTGGGTGAAGCGAAATACGGGTGTCGGACAGGTCGGAACTCTTGAGGTTCATTGCAATGTCGAAGTCAATATGATGATCGGGATCTGCATTGCTTCCTCTACCCACAAGTAATCCGGTTCTGTTGTCGTAAGATGCTACAATATCGACTCGTCCGAGGGAATCGTTATCGAGCCTGAGTTGTTCTGCATGCAAATTGGCCGTTACTAAAAATTTGTTGGCTGGATCTTCAACAACGATTTCACCTGTCAGTGTTCCTTCCAGATTGTTATCCTTGAAAATGAATGGAGACACGTCGTTCAAATTGATATTGCGAAGAGATACATGCAAATCGTTCCAGGTTCCCAAAGACGAAGGAACGGATTGCACTATTATTTCCTGCTGTGATTCACGCAAAACAAGCTCGCCATGCACAATGGCATTTCTCCTGAACGTCAACTCACCACCTTCCTGAATTGTCCATGTTTTACCCTTAATAATAAAACTGGACGGGTGAACAAGCACTGAAAAACCGTCGCTATATGTTGTCAGTTGCGCTGAAAGATTCGCCTGATTAACTGCGAGATTAGATGTGGTTTGGATGTTGACATCAGATACATCGTTCGCTGCTGAAATAGTGAAATTCGTTTGAGGGAAAATCCTGCTGCTATCTACTACTGCATTGCCCACTTGACCGGTGAGGCTTAGCCGTTGAAAATCGCCGGACCCTTTTAATATTACATCGGAAAACTCATGATTTTGATAGGCAAAGTAGGGCACGTTGGCATCGATCGTCATTGTGTTGGCAGCAATGTTCAGCGATCCGTTTATCTCACTATTATTGAATCCCGTCAATCGTGGATCGATAAGTCTTATGTAATCCTCAACCACACCGGTTTTAATGTTGAAAGTAAAGTTCTGTGGCTTTGTGTATCGTGGAACTTCGATGTAAGAAGGGTAGTAACGGTGCAAAAACATTTTGAATGCATCTGGTAAACTGCCAATGTCGAAGTTCCCTGCAACGGTAACGTCGAATTCATTGGACACAGCTTTTAAAGTCTTCACTCCATTTACATAGTTTGAGAAAACATATAGTGAGTCAAAAGATAATTTATTCCCGTTGTGCACAATTGAGGCATCGTGGATTCTGGCTGTGCCGAGTAGGTTCGACAGGTTGCTGCCTTGAATATTGGCTTTGAAGCTGCCTCTTACAATGATCTCGTCGGACGTAAGCTGCAGTTTTTTTAGGTTGGCGAAATTTATTTCCGCTGTCGCATTTATCAATGGCCGTTCACCGGTGAAATCCAGCAAACCGCTAAGGTGAAGGTCAGCGTTCGGATCCTTCATAGCAAAATCACCATTAAATTTTCTTTTGTTGATCGTTCCCCGAACAGCAATGTTTTGGTAAGTATATTTTTGATATCTAAACTTTTGTACCACACCATTTACATTCATGTTCATAGTGCGCCAATCAAATCCGCGTCCTTTTACAGATCCATTGAAAGCCAGTACACCTAAATCGTTATCGTTAATAAATCGTCCAAGCTCAAATCCTCCTGTTGAAAGTGTACCTGAGTAACTGGGATCGCCCTTCGCGGGAAATTTCATACTAATGTTAGCCTGTATGTTCCCAAGATTTGTTTTGATCAATCCGTTGGTAGTAAAATCATTGAAAAAACCTGTGTACGTGCCCGTGAATTGCAGGTATGAAAGTTTGCTGAGGTTGGGAGTTTGCACCTTTTTTAATGCAGGTGCAAAACTTACAAGATCACGATACGTGGTTCTTAAGTCCTTTGCATCGAGCCTTATGTATGTGCGATCTATGTTTGGTAATCCAGCAAGACTAATGTTACCATTTAGATGCGTGTCATTGCCTGCCCACACGTCCATGTTGCTGCCATTTAGCGCAGCCACTGTTCCTTTCACAACGCCGCTGACCTTCACCATTCTGTTCCATGTTCTTGCTTCAGGTGCAAAAAATGCAATGTCATCGCTGGAGATGGAAGATTTGTTCAATCGTGCTTCCATGTTCACCTCTTTTTCAAAATTGTCAAGGCTCTTCAGGCTTTTAAAACGCATGGCGAAGTAATTGCCGATGGTGCTGCGATTGGTTTGCAAAAACAAACGGTTCAAAACAATTTCGTGCGGAGAAAATTTCAAGTCTGTCTTAAGAGATTTTACATGCAGCCCGCTTCTCTCCCTCGTAGAAAGATTCAGATTAGCGGTAATGATTTCGTTTTGCCAATGCAGGTTTTTAATGTTGCCGTTTATTTTGCTGAAGTCAAGGTGGCGACTGTCAAAGTAGGATACGTCGGGAGTAAGATCACCATTGTCAATTTTCAACCGACCATTTTTAATCGATGTCTGGTTCACAGACATGATCCAGTCAAATGGCGATGATTTGCTGCTGCCGGAAAATTTTCCTTTATAGCTATATGTTGAAAAGAAAGGATCCTCAATATCGACGTTGGAAACAACAACCGTTTTTCTGCTGATGCTCAGATCGTGAACATCCATATCCAGCGCTCCCACCTTGACTAACAAATTGTTTCCAAGCCACGCATCATTTTGTTTGAATGCAACATTTTGTAGATCAATTTTTTGAAGATTAAATTGAATACCTGCGCTCTTCTTTTTTTTGTTTGGGTTAGCAGGGGTGCCAAAGTAATCGTCGAGAAACTGGTAATTCCACACGGAATCCGTTCTATTAAAGAAAATCGTCGCATCCTCTAACCCGATGTACTTGAGATCTGCTTTGTCTTTGAAAAAAAACCAATCTGTGATCCGAACCTGCACTGTGCCCGCATAGAGCAGCGTATCTTTTTTTTGATCTTCCACATAAACACCTTCGAGGTTCATCTTATTAAATAAGGTGAAACTCACATGCTTGATGTTGATTTTTGTTTGAAGATCTCGCGAGAGTTTAGTTACCACACGCCGGGCAGTCCAGTTCTGTCCCCAATCTGTTTGGATAAACGCCATGGTTAAGCAAAACAGAATGAGGAAAACAAGTATAACGCTT
>JAEZJD010000200.1 GCA_023436425.1 Bacteroidota bacterium
GTTTCGCCAACAAACCGAATTCCTAAAGCATAAATAATTCGATGCAGTGGCTGCTTCTTTGAATTTTCGACAGCCGTTTGCAAATTCGTAATAGACTTTGCTCCAAAACCTTCCAGTTGCCCAATCGCATTGTAATCTAATTGATACACCTGCGGAATAGATGTAAGTAACCCCAGCAAATAAAATTTTTCGATGTTGGCAGCGCCTAATCCGCGAATATCCATCGCGTCTTTGCTCGAAAAGTGAATCAGCTTTTCCAATACTTGCGCGGGACAATTGGCATTCACGCACCTCCAGGCAGCTTCTTCTGCCGATCTGAAAATCTTGTCGCCACATGATGGACAACACTCCGGAAAGACGATGGGTTGCTCGTTACCGGTTCTTAACTCGGGCAGCGATTTAACAATATATGGTATCACATCGCCAGCTCTTTCTACAAGAACTGTATCGCCTATTCTTATGTTTTTTTCGCGGATTACATCTTCGTTAAAAAGCGAAATTGACTTTACAGTAACGCCACCAATCGGCACCGGTTCTATTTTGGCAACGGGACCAATATTGCCTGTTCGGCCTACCTGGTACTCCACCGCCAGCAATTTACTTGTCGCCTGCCTCGCCTTAAACTTGAAAGCGATTGCCCAACGTGGATGGTGAGTGGTCATCCCCATTTTCTCCTGGAGCGAAAAGTCATTCACTTTGATTACCAGCCCGTCAATTTCGTACGGCAGTTCATCGCGGCGCAGTTCAAATTCTTCGCAATATTTGACTACTGCATCGATACCCTGCACCACTTTCTTTTCTTTGCTGGGACTGCGAAAGCCAAGTTCCCAAAGCATTTCCAATGATTGCGAATGTGATGAAAGTGCAGCCTGATGATCCGTCGCGGTGTAATAGCTGATGTGATAAACAAAAGCTTCTAGATTTCTCCGCCGCACTTCAGCAGGATCTTTTATCCGAAGGCTTCCGGCTGCGGCATTCCGGGCATTGGCGAGTGGCGGCAATCCCTGATCGGCCAATGACTGATTGTATATTTTAAAGTTGTTTTTATTAATCATCACTTCGCCACGTATTTCCACCGTGTCTATCTGATATTCCGAAAATCTGGCCGAAAGCGGAATGGTTCTGATCTGTTTTATGTTTGGTGTAATGTCATCACCTTCCACACCATCGCCACGGGTGGCTCCGCGAACAAGGTGATCATTCTCGTAAATGAGCGAAATGCTTGCCCCGTCAAATTTCGGCTCAATGCAATACTCTATTTGGCTCAGCCCTGTGAGTTCACGGGCTTTTCTGTCAAAATCTAAAAGGTCTTCGCTGTTATAAGAATTATCCAACGAAAGCATGGGTACAAGGTGAGGAACAGTCGGAAATTCTTTGGTCAGCCCTTTGGCAACCCTCTGGGTTGGCGAGTCAGCCGTAACGAGGTCAAAATTTTCTTTTTCCAGCGCTTCTAATTGCTTGTACAGCTGGTCATATTCAAAATCCGAAATCAGCGGATCGTTTTGGACATAATAGCGATGCTCGTGAAACCTGAGCACCGACCGGAGTTCTTCAATTTCGCCAGGCTTCAATGTTTCCGACTTTATTTTTTTCAATAAGTCTTCTGTTGTTTTTTGAATTTCCTGTATTCTGTCAGACATACGAGCTGTAAAAATATACTGTCTGCATTTTTTTTGAGATTGTGTTTTTCAAACCATTTTGCAGCACGTAGAGAAAATAAAAAAGGCAGCCGTTTAGCTGCCTTTGAAATGCTTCGCTATTAATCATTGCTTAAAGAAAATTGCATTCGCAAGCTGTGTTGGCGATTGCACCAGCACAGAGTAAATACCATTTGGTAACGTAGCCACGTCGGCAAAATCCCAATCGTTTGCTCCCACTACGGCCGGTCTTGTAAACGTTTTCAACAGAACACCATTTGCATTAAATATTTTGATCGTCATCGTCTCCGCCTTTGTCGAATAAAAAACGGCGTGCAATGTTGTGGAAACCGGGTTCGGTGAAAGGACCAGCCTGGGCTGATTGGTGCTAATTATCGAAGCTCCCACCTGCTTACAAATTTTCGTTTCGCACCCTGACTCAGTTCTCATAATTAAGCATACCGTGTAGCTGCTGGTGCCTGCATAAGTGTGTTTGATCTCATTGCCCGTTCCTGTGGTGCCATCTCCAAAGGTCCAGCTGTAACTTATCACATGATCAGACGGAGTAGTGATACCAAAGCCTTTAAACAAATAGGTCTTTTCATCGGTTCTTTGCTCCGTCAAATACCCGCCACAAGTTGTAATCGGCTGCTGCGGACGAATAACGACTTCTTTGCATCTTTCTGCCATACATCCACCGACGTAGTACACCTTTATGCATACCTTGTACGCTCCTGGCGCGGCATAGGTGTGCTTGGCCGTTAATGATTGTTGCGTTGGTGGATTGCTTACAGCTACGCAGGTTTCAGTACCACCGTCGCCAAAGTTCCAGCAGATGCGTTCAGCAGTTTTCCCATTCATCAATCCAACATAAAACTGCCTCTCCAAATTTGACATATCGGTAGCCACTTCGAAAAAGTTTGTTTCGCAAACATTCGCAGGTGATTCAATATTGATATCCGAACACTTTTTGCTTTCGCAGCCGCCGTCATATTTAATGGTGACACAGACTTCGTAATGTCCATACTTTTCGTACGCGTGATTGATGTCGTACGTTCCCGTGTATGTAGTCGCATAAGTTTTACATACTTCCTGAGATCCATCTCCAAAGCGCCAGCAAATCTGCAAAGGTTTTTTCTGCGCACTGTTTTCCGGTGTTGCAATAAAATGCCTGCTTAGCGGTGTTGCAGCAACCGGCTCTATCCTGAATCCTGCAGAACAAGTAACAGTCGGCGTACTCGTACCTACGCTTACCACTTTACATTTTTTTGCTTCGCAACCATTATCATACACAACACGAGCACACACCTCGTAGTTGCCTGATCGGTCATAATTATGGTTTACCGCGTAAGTGCCGGTGTATGTTGCCGCATATTCCTGGCACAGCTGCTGAGATCCGTCGCCGAATGTCCAGCATATTTTCACAGGTTTGCGGCTGTTGGCTGTTGTAAGTGTGGGAATAAAATAAATACGTTCGGGATGACCTATGGGAATTTCAGTTCGAAAATCAATCGCACAGTCATTATTCGGACTTTGTAAGGAAAGCGAAATTGATTTATCTGCCACGCATCCTCCATCGAAGTAAACGATAACTGCAACTTTGTAAGTGAACAATGGCGTTGACGTGGGCCCATACTTGTGAACAATAGAAAGAAGTGTCTCTGTGTTGGTGCCAGCGGTTGCCTCCACACACTGTTGATTACCATCGCCGAAATTCCAACACACTTTTTTGATGATCTTATGGTCGGTACTGGCCGTCGAGACTGTAAACTTTACGTTGTGAGAAAAAGGCGTGTAGATGATTTCATCGTGGAAATTAATCGCGGTAACACTGCAGGTAGACTGTGAAAATGACTGATTGCAGGCGAACGCGATAAGTAAAAACAGGTAGATTTTCTTCATAAAAGAGGGTTTAAGGTTAGGAGACGTGCGGTTTATTCAGCAGGATAGGATTTGCCGACAGCGATTAAAGACGATAAGATTATAATAAAGTTTAACGTAATGTAAAAGATTTCTAAAGAATATCTTACACGATTTGCTTCTGGTGTTCGATAATGAATTCGACAATCTCCTCTAAAGAGTTGGAAATGCGGCTAATAGCGTCCGAAATGTCGTCGCGGTTTACCTGGGCGGCAAATGACGGAGTTTTCAACTTCTTTTGGATGCTCTTTACATCCATTCCTTCGTAGCGGGTGGGCCGAATGAGCGCTGCCGCGTGGACGAACCCGGACAGGTCATCGAAAGCGTAGATCATTTTATCGATCTTGCTT
>JAEZJD010000218.1 GCA_023436425.1 Bacteroidota bacterium
CGATAAAAAGATCAGCAGCATGAAGGATATTCTTCATATTCTGGAAAAAGTGGCTCAGCAGGGAGCTCCGCTTTTGATCATAGCTGAAGACCTTGAAGGTGAAGCACTGGCAACACTGGTTGTAAACAAATTACGCGGTACATTGAAAGTAGCTGCTGTAAAAGCTCCGGGCTTTGGCGACCGCAGAAAAGAAATGCTTCAGGACCTTGCAATCCTTACAAAAGGCATTGTAATTTCTGAAGAGCAAGGTTATAAGCTTGAAAACGCTGACCTGACATATTTGGGCAAGTGCGAAAGAGTGGTAATCGACAAAGACAACACAACCATCGTTGGTGGTCGTGGTGAAAAAGATGCAATTACCGGTCGTATCAACCAAATCAAATCACAAATTGAAACCACAACATCTGACTACGACCGCGAAAAACTGCAAGAGCGTCTTGCTAAGTTGAGCGGTGGTGTAGCTGTGTTGAATGTTGGTGCTGCAACCGAAGTTGAAATGAAGGAAAAGAAAGATCGTGTAGATGATGCGCTGCATGCAACAAGAGCTGCTGTGGAAGAAGGAATCGTTCCCGGTGGTGGTGTTGCTTATGTTCGTGCAATCAACGAGCTGGAAAGCATCCAAACAAACAATGCTGATGAAGCAACCGGAGTTCAAATCGTTCGCCGTGCGCTGGAAGAGCCTCTTCGCCAGATTGTGGAAAACTGCGGCATTGAAGGCAGTGTGGTTGTAAACAAGGTGAAAGAAGGAACAGCCGATTTTGGATTTAATGCACGCACTGAAGAGTATGAAAATTTAATTGGTGCGGGTGTAATTGACCCAACAAAGGTTACGAGAATTGCATTGGAAAATGCGTCTTCCATTGCCGGAATGTTGCTGACTACCGAATGTGTAGTTGCTGACAAGCCGGAACCTAAAGGCGCCGCTGCTCCGGCAGGTATGCCTGGTGGCATGGGTGGAATGGATTATTAATTCACCAGCTGATATTAGGAGAGCCTCACTTTAATAGTGAGGCTTTTTATTGCGCTGCTTTAGGTGCCAGCTGGTGAATTAGTATGCGTTCCAGCACCTGAAGTGCGTATTGCATTTCTTCTTCACTTACGTGACTGAACAATGCCAATTGTAGCCAATTCCGTTTTTTCAGGTATTCGCTGGAGTAGCTTGTCACAATGTTCTTTTGCTCGAGTTTAGAACCCACTAAGGATGCACTTCCAAAATGCGGAACAATGGTAAATACGTGAAAGTTTTCGAAGCGCAGGACATCAACTTTCTGCAAAAGCAGATTCAGCTTTTTACTGTGCCTCCTGAGCAAAGCGTAATTAGTACTGCACAGCCGCGATTTGCAGCCTGCGAGCAATGCTGCAACCATGTTGGAGGAGAGAGTAAATGGAATTTTGTTTTTACTCAGATGATGCTTTAGATCAAAATAAATAGGCATTCTGCCGTCGGACGCTACATCGATGTTTGAAAACACAAGCGCCAAACCTGCTACACTGCACAAACCTTTTCCTGACGAAGCTGTTGCCATCGCCACTGAAGATAAGTCGATGTCGACAGCACCGACCGAGCTTATACAATCCACAAAACATTTGCAATTTGCACGTGTTGCTAAAACACATAGCTCATTCAGGTTATTCAAGACACCTGAAGATGTTTCGCAATGGCAAAATAGCAACCATCTCGCTTCATTCTGTTGAATCATTCGCTCGATTTCCAGCAGGTCAAACTGCTCGCCCCAGGGAATTATGTATCGTTTGAATTGCAAATGATGAGCGCTTGCTTGTTCAATCAGTCTGTTGCCGAACTCTCCATTGCAAAGCACGATCCCGTTGCCACCAAGCATCTTTATCTGGCAAATCATGGCTTCATTAGCCGCTGTACCGCTCCCGCTGAAAATGAAAGTTTCCCTCACACCAAAATGCCCACTGAGCAGTTCTGTCGTCTCAGTGAAAATTTGTCGGAACGCTGCTGAACGATGGGAGAGGGGTTGCTGTGCGAACGTTTGACGCACTTCAGGTATTAACGCAACAGGACCGGTTGAAAGATTAATAACTTTTGAAAACACTTCGAAGATCATTTAGCGTGATGTACATGGGCTGGTAGGCAGCTTCGCGTGTGCCAACAAGATTACCAAAAGGAATAAAGCCGATTTTATTGTAAAAGCTAAGTTGCCTCGTGGTACCCGAAATCACTGCTGTGTAAATTCCTTTTTGCAAAAGCTCGTGCGACAGGTGTTTAATCAATCTGTAAGCCAATCGTCCATGGCGATATTCCTTTTGTACAGATAAGAGTCGCACTTCAGCAATTGTGTCATGTGCAGGAAGAAAGCTGTCCAAATCAGCCACTTTTGCATCCAGTGAAAAGGGTCGCTTTGTAGAGTAGCAGATCATTCCGACCACAGTGTCGCCGTCTTTGGCAATAAAGTACCGGTTCTTTTCGTGAAACTTATCGACAAGTATTTTGTTTTCGTTTGTTTGGTGCTGAGGAATCTCATCGACAAAGGTTTGGTAATTGAGCCTGAACATTTGTTCAAATTCATCGGAAGTTTTTGGCTGTGTAATAATCATCTGTAGCAGATAAACTCCATGAAAGGTAAAAAAGATTATAGCAAAATTTCCGGAAGAGTTAATTTCTCTTTAACTTACGTGTATCTTCTTCTGTTTCCTTGAACAACAACTTTTTCTGGTTGAGTTTTTGCTTGTGAGCGTGCATCCCTTTGGAGCTAAACTTTAATTGTTAACTCGTAAATCAATTGCTATGATCACAAGATTCATCGGCTGGTTCAGGCGTCGCTTCACAAAAGGCAACAAAAAGAACAAAGGTTCATTTAACTCAGATAATCCGTTTTTGATCTTGTGATTTTTAGGCGAGTTTTTCGGAAAATTTCCTACCTATTTTGATTAATAATTTTGTTTTATAATTTTACGTCAGATCTTTCGAAGGCTCCAATTCCTACCTACCTGTTAATCTTTCCGGAGAAGAACCTGGTATCCTGGCCGGAGAGTATTTCGTTGTAAAACGATATTCGGGTTGAAGCCAACATTATGCAGAAAAAAGAATTGTAAATCCTCTCACTGAGAGGATTTTTGCTTTAGGCACTACTCAAATGATGAAGCAAACTCCTGCAGAGAAGAAAACGACGCATCAATATCCGGGTGAGGAAACGCCTGTTCCGGATTTGTTGTCGTTACAAAAACAGTGTACATGCCTGCAAACTTGCCGAATTTCATGTCGGTGAGTTTATTGCCTACCATAATAGCCTTGCTGAAATCGATCTCGGCAAAATCCTCTGCAGCTCTAAATGCCATACCCGGATTGGGTTTTCGAAAAAAAGACTTGGCCTCTGTGTCAGTGCAGTAGTAAATTTTGTCGATGTGTCCGCCAACGATCTGCACTTCACGTTCCATCTCCAAGTGAATGGATTGCAATGCTTCTTCTGTCATCAAACCTTTACCTACGCCTCTTTGATTGCTTACAATAATGATGCGTCCGAACTTTTCAGATAATTTTTTGAACACATCCAAAACGCCTTTGCTAAAAATAAATTCGCCCCAATGCAACACATATTCACCCACTTTTTCATCATTGATCACGCCATCCCGGTCAAGAAATAATGTCCATCTTTTGTTCACCTTTTTCAGATCGAGCGGCTCCTTCTTCAAATCAATTTGTGCCTGTTGATAATCTTCTGGAACGCCGATGTCAATGAAATATTCGTCTTGCTCAACTCCGTAGACGTTGCCTTCAGCGCAGAATTTTTCCAGGTATTCTTTTTCGAAGGAAAACCTTTGTGGATATTCCCGCTTCCGGAAAGTGTTTGAATTGAGAATGTAAATGCCGCCGTTGATCAAACCCGCATCATACTCTTGCTT
>JAEZJD010000232.1 GCA_023436425.1 Bacteroidota bacterium
AAACACGCCGGAGGGGTCTTTTAAGATCGAAAGCAAAAGAGTTCACGAAAAATGGGCCCGTTACCTGGGTCTAAATTATCCTACGCAGGAAAGTCTTTCCAAATTTCAACAGAGAAAAAGAAATGGTGAGATTCCTTCCTGGGCTTCACCCGGAGGCGGCGTGGGTATTCACGGCTGCTGGCCAAAGGAAGACTTTGTGGTGGATCGGTACACCAACTGGACCGATGGATGTATCGCATTAAAAAGGGCCGACGTTGTTGACCTATACAGCTATATTCCTGTGGGAACACCAATCTACATACAGAAATAACGGTTTAGTTACTGAGGAATGCAAACGGGGCAGGCTTTATAGCTTGCCCTTTGCTATTTCTTCCACCACTGTTGGATCGAGGAGCGTTGTGGTGTCGCCAAAATTGCCTGTTTCTCCCTCTGCAATCTTTCTCAGAATTCGTCTCATAATTTTTCCGCTACGTGTTTTGGGCAGTCCGGGAACAATCTGAATTTTATCCGGCTTCGCAATCGGACCAATAATTCTGGATACGGTTTGGGCAATGTTGGTACGCATTTCTTCCTCGGAACCATGAATATGCTGGCAAATGACAAACGCATAAATGCCCTGTCCTTTTATATTGTGCGGATATCCGACAACAGCGCTTTCCACAACATCGCTGTGCATGTTAATGGCGTTTTCTACTTCGGCAGTGCCAATTCGGTGTCCGCTTACGTTCAGCACGTCATCCACTCTTCCCGTTATTCTATAGTTGCCTTCCTCGTCCCGCAGTGCGCCGTCACCCGTAAAGTATAGATTGGGATACGCTGAAAAATAATTCAACCTGCATCGCTCATGATCTCCATAGGTCGTGCGGATAATTCCGGGCCACGGAGCCTTTATGCACAAGTTGCCCGCTGCAGGATTGCCCAGTACTTCCGTTCCATTTTCATCCACAAGAATCGGCTGCACGCCCGGCAATGGTAAAGTGGCGAATGACGGTTTTGCCGGGGTGACACCCGCCAGGTTAGAAATTAAAATACCACCAGTTTCTGTTTGCCACCAAGTGTCCACAATCGGGCATCTCTTTTTTCCTACATGCTCGTCGTACCAATGCCACGCTTCTTCATTAATTGGTTCACCAACTGTGCCGAGTACTTTTAGCGATGACAGATCTTTTCCATCGAACGACTGCGAACCAAAGCCCATTAACGAACGAATGGCTGTTGGGGCAGTGTACAAGATATCAACCTTGTGCCTGTCAACTATATCCCAGAAACGTCCCGCATCCGGCCAGGTGGGCACACCTTCAAACATCAACGATGTGGCTCCCGCGCTTAACGGACCGTAAACAATGTAGCTGTGCCCCGTGATCCAACCAATGTCGGCGGTGCAAAAATGAATTTGTCCGGGCTGATACTGGAAAGTGTTTATGAAAGTATAGTTGCACCAAATCATGTATCCGGCAGAACTATGCACAACACCTTTTGGTTTGCCCGTACTTCCCGATGTGTAAAGAATAAACAAAGGATCCTCCGCATCCATTTCCACAGCGGGAAAAGAAACGGTGTTTTCTCGTTCAACCTGCGTCTCTGCGTGTTCCATTTCGTCTTCCCACCAGAGGTCGCGTCCTTTAATCATAGATACAGGAGTTCGCGTTCGTGTGTAAACAATAACTTTCTTCACCCGTCTGTTGCCGATGAGCGCATCGTCGATCACATTTTTCAAAGGAATAACTTTGTCGCCGCGGAAAGCACCATCGCAGGTAATGATAAATTCAGCTTCTGCATCTTCCAGTCTATCGGCAATGCTTTGCGCAGAAAACCCTCCAAATATTACGCTGTGAATGGCGCCAATTCTTGCGCAACCCAGGACAGCATACACGAGTTCTGGTACCATTCCCATGTAAATGCATACGCGGTCGCCTTTTTTTACTCCATGGTTGGTGAGCATTTGAGCCACCTGGCAAACGCGTTTGTGCAATCTGTTGTAAGTGACAATTCTTACCCTGTCTTCGGGGTTATTGGGCTCCCATATAAAAGCGGGTTTTTCGCCAAGAGTTTCTAAATGCCTGTCAATGCAGCTCTCGGTTATATTTAGTTTCCCATTGATAAACCATTTGATGTTGGGCTCAACAAAATTCCACTCCAGAACTTTATCCCATTTTTTTCGCCATTGAAAATGCCGGGCGATATCACCCCAAAACTCTTCAGGATTTTCTACGCTTCTTTGATAAGCGTCTTCGTATTCTTCGAAGCTTTTGATCTGGTAAGGGTAAGACATTTGAGATTTTTTGCTGATTAAATGTAAGAACGATTTTGATTAGCTGCCGGCAAAGGGCGGAGCAAGCATTGACGATTAATTCTGATATTTGATTTTATGGAGCAATACCTGAAGCTTTTGCAAAATAATAGAGAGTGGGCCGATGCAGAAAAAACGAGAGACCCGCAATTTTTCGAACGGCTTTCGCATATTCAAACGCCCGAGTTTTTGTGGATTGGCTGTAGCGATAGCAGGGTGCCGGCAGACCGGATTACCGGAACCCAGCCAGGTGAAATTTTTGTTCATCGCAATGTTGCCAATCTTGTTGTAAACACGGATGTGAACCTCCTGGCGGTACTGGATTTTGCTGTTACCGTTTTGAAAGTAAAACACGTAATTGTTTGTGGACATTATGGATGTGGTGGTATAACTGCTGCTGCATCGCGGCATGACCATAAGCCGGTGCTTAACATGTGGCTGCGAAATATAAAAGACGTTTATCGCTTGCATCAGGAAGAACTGGATGAAATTGAAAACGAAGAGCAGCGAATAAACCGATTGGTGGAATTAAATGTAAAGGAGCAGGTGTATAATTTGGCAAAGAGCACGATTATACAACGTGCATGGAAAAAGGAGGAACGACCGCATTTACATGGATGGGTATACAGCCTCCGCGACGGGATTATTCACCCCGTATTTGAGCTGAAAGCGGGGAGCGAAATTGATCCGCTGTACGAATACGAAGACCTTTAAAAATTGACATATGAAACACCCAAGGTGTTTTGTAGGATTTTTTTGATTTTGATTAAATACTATTCATTTTTAATCTACACCGAGTACAATCAGCTAAACACAAATGCAAGCTGCTTCTGAGAAAGGAATTTGGAGAATCATTACAGCGTCTTCTGTAGGTACACTCATCGAGTGGTACGACTTTTACATTTTCGGAAGCCTTTCCACGATCATAGCCGCTAAGTTTTTCCCGAGCGAAAACCCTACGGCAGCATTACTTTCCACGCTGGCGACATTTGCGGCAGGTTTCATTGTTCGTCCTTTCGGTGCGCTGGTCTTTGGAAGATTGGGAGATCTCATCGGAAGAAAATACACTTTTCTTCTCACGCTCATCTTGATGGGCATCTCTACTTTTCTTATCGGTTGTGTTCCGTCGTATGCCACCATTGGTTCGTGGGCGCCGGTTCTCGTTTTGTTGTTACGTTTAATCCAGGGCTTGGCACTTGGTGGCGAATATGGTGGGGCAGCAACGTACGTTGCGGAACATTCGCCGGCAAACCGACGCGGATTTTACACAAGCTGGATTCAAACAACTGCAACACTTGGGTTGTTTCTTTCTCTCGGCGTCATTCTAGGTACCAGACGATTAGTTGGTGTTGAAGAATTTACAAATGGCAACGGCTGGCGGTATCCTTTTCTGCTTTCCATTTTGCTCGTAATTATTTCTATTATCATTCGCTTGCGAATGAAAGAATCGCCGCTCTATGCAAAGTTGAAAGAAAGAGGAAAAACATCAATCAATCCACTCAAGGAAAGCTTCGGTAATAAGCTAAACTTCAAGATGGTGTTGATAGCCTTGTTTGGTGCTACTATGGGTCAGGGTGTTATTTGGTACACCAGCCAATTTTATGCTCAAAACTTTTTACTTACCAAATGCAATATCGAGTACGAACAGGCAAACTCCATCATTCTAATTGCACTCGTAATTGCAACGCCATTCTTCATCATTTTTGGAAGCTTGTCGGATAAATGGGGCAGAAGAAATATAATATTGATTGGAATGTTGCTGGGCGTATTGCTGTACCGACCAATTTTTGAGCGGATGTATACCATTGCGGATCCTGCAAGTAAAGAAGTGTTAGAGAACACTGTTGATCCGCAAAACGCTGCCACCGTTGTTACGAATTATGCAGATGGAACTGTTCAAAAAGTGACAAGCAAGTCAACGGGAGGAGTTGTTAAAACGACAAAAGAAGTTCTGCTTTCGCAAGGCGAAAAGTGGAAAATAATTTCGCTTGTGGTTGCAATGGTTTTGTTTGTTACAATGGTATATGGACCGATTGCTGCACTGCTCGTAGAGATGTTTCCGACCAGAATTCGGTACACATCAATGTCGTTGCCTTACCACATCGGCAATGGCGTGTTTGGTGGGCTGGTTCCGTTTATTGCCACTTTGATCACCACCATTCCGGGAACAAATCATTTGTCGGGGCTGTGGTATCCGATTGGCGTCGGTGCGCTATGTTTTATAATAGGAGCTTTGTACCTGTCGAATAAAATGGACGCAAATGTGGAGGACTAAATAGATCAAGGAATAACGTTCAACCTTAAACTTGTTTGATGAGTCGGATAAAAAGATATTTAGGAATCGTTTGGATGATTATGGGTCCCGCAACAATTCTGTTTTTGATTTTTGCAGCCGTCCGTAATATTGATTCCGCCAGCACCGGAGACATTCACAAGCCGCTTCCGTGGCTGATTATCATTTTTATATTCACGCCTGTTGCAGTGGGCCTTACTATTTTTGGCTGGTATGCCTGGAAGGGCGAGTACGATGGTGAGATCCGCACATGATTATTGCCTGATGATTCGCCCGTCTTCCATCTCAATGATACGATTTGTTGCCGCCGCAAACTCCGGATCGTGGGTAACAATCAACAGTGTTTGCTGAAATTCTTCTGAGAGCTTGTTGAAAATCTGGAAAACCGTTTCGCTGTTTTTCTTATCTAGATTCCCGGTTGGCTCGTCACCCATGATGATGTGCGGATCGTTGATAAGTGCCCGAGCTATTGCAACCCTTTGTTTTTCGCCACCGGAAAGTTGATTGGGCAGTTTTGCCGCGAGATGATCAATGCCCAAAATTTGTAACCGATGCATGGCACGACCAACCACCTCGGCTTCACTAAACCGGTTCAACTTTAGCCCGGGCAGCATTACGTTTTGCAAAACAGAAAATTCATTCAGCAGGTAATGAAACTGAAATACGAAACCAATTTTTTCATTTCTTATTCTCGCAAGCCTGTTTGCTTTCAAACCTGTAACGTTCTCTCCGTCAAGCGCCAGCTCTCCTTCATAGTCGGTGTCCATTGTGGATAGAATATAAAGCAATGTTGACTTGCCGCAGCCGGACTTTCCCACTACGGAAACGAATTCTCCTTTGTTTACAGAAAAAGTAATATCTCGCAGAACGGGTACGGTCACCGGATCGTGAAAGCTTTTGCTAATGCGCCGCGCTTCTAAAATTACTTCTGCCATTATTTGCCTCTGATTATGACAACAGGATCAATTTTACTTGCTTTTCGCGCCGGGAAAAATCCGGCAAAATATGTGGTGACGAGTGAAAATGAACAACCGATCAAATAATATAAAGGATTATAGTTTACCGGATATGTTTTGATTGTGGGCAGTGCCGCCGTGTTGAATGGAATCTGGTCTATAATGGACGAAAGAACAAATCCAAGGAATAAGCCTACTACCCCGCCAATAAAACCAATGGTAAGTGCAATTAGTAAAAAAATTTTTCTAACGTCGCCGCCGGAAAATCCAGTTGCCTTTAAGATAGCAATGGTGTCCATTTTTTCATAGATCATCATGTTTAATATGTTGTAAATACCAAAGCCGGCCACAGTCAGCAATACAATACCGACAACGTAAGAAATGAGAGACCTGATGAAATTTCCGGTCTCAAATTGCGAATTAGCGGTTTGAATGTCTTCCGCATCACAATCGAACAAACTTCTATACTCTTTTGCCACCAGAGGAGCGAGGTTTACATCTTTGAGTTTGATGTTTATATCTGTGATATAACTGGCAGGTTCGCCCATCAACTTTTGTGTTGTAGAAATAGACGCGTAGCTCTGCACTTTGTCAATATCCTGAAGACCCGATTGAAAATACCCTACAACTTTCAACGGAAACCGCTCTCCTTTAGACGTGATAACCTGCACTACATCGCCAAGATTTGCCAACAACTTTTCCGCAAGTGCTTTTCCAAGAATGATGCTGTTGGGAACATTTCTCAAATCGATTGCGTTGCCCGAGGTGACGTATTCGGTAAAGTGGTACAATTTGGTTTCCGCCTGCACATCAACTCCATTGATCACTCCTGTAATGTCCAGTGTGCCCGCATTGAAAAATACCTGTGTGATCAATCGCGGCGCATAGCCGAGAACCCGTTTGTCTTGCTGAACCGTTTTCAGGATAGCGCTTTGATTATAGATCTGTTGTCGGCTGTTGGTGGACTTAACCGAGTTTATAAAGTTGTAGCTGCTGCTAAACTCTGTACTGTTGTTTACAGGTTGGTTTCTGCTTGGACGCACCTCGTTGTACAGGCGAACGTGTGGAAGCCGGTTTACAATCAATCCATCGAGCAGGTCGTTCAGGCCTGTCATGAAGCCAAGCAATGTTATAAACATCGTTATGCTGAATGTGACGCCGATTGCAGCTACCAGTGTTTGCCGCCAGCGTGCAAGCAGCAGCGATTTCGATATTCTGAAAATCAGTTTATAGTTCATTCAGCAGGTTTAACAATCACGTCGCCTTTTTTCAACCCACCTGTTATTTCTACTTTTTGATAATCTTTTAGTCCTGTAGAAACTTTCCGGTTTTCTCCGTTCGGAAGAACCACCAGCGAATCGTTCACCAGGTACGCTCTTGGGATAAGCAGTGCGTTTTGTTTCGTTTGAATGATGATGTTTGCTTCGGCAGTAAGGTTTGGATAAAGCACTTGCGGCATTGAGTTAAACGTTGCTTCAACGGTGAACGATCGTGACCGCTCATTCATAATGGGATCAATTTTGCTAACAGTTGCTTCGAACGTTTGTCCTTTATAGCTGTCCATGTTTACAAGAACTTTCTGACCCAGCCGTAGTTTAGAAATGTCATATTCATCTACCTGCAATTCAAGGATGAAAGCATTTGCAGCACCGATGATGGCAACCGGTGTTTGTTGGTTTACCATCTCACCCTTTTCTTTTAGCAGCTTGTACACTTTTCCGGCAGCTTCGCTTTTCACCGTGTAATCAGAAGACTGAGTACTGCTGATCTGTAAATTCTTCTGCGACTGCCTCGCAGCAAATTGTAGCTGTTTTTTCAAATCACTGTAGCGGTATATCGCGGCTTTGTATGCGGCCACGGAGCTTTTGTATGCAAGTTCTCTTTGATCCAATTCGTTTCGTGTACCTATTTGTTGTGACCACAGATTTCTTTGACGTTCCAGCAGAGTCGAATCGGTTTGCATCTTAGTTTTAGCCAGCTCTATGTTGGTTTCCAACTCACGCAGTTTATTTGCGTTAGCCGCTTCGCTGGAGTATTCGGCAGCAAGAGCTGCATTTTGGGTAGATAGCTGCGACGCTTCATTCAGTATGGAAATAAGCGGTTGCCCTTTGTGCACCACGTCTCCCTCGGTGATGAAAATATTTTTAATTATTCCGCTAACGGTAGAGAAAACCTGATATTGATTCACGCTTTTAACAGTGCCCGATGCGTACACCGATTCGGTTATCGACTGCACAGTAACCTCAGTTTTTTCCTGTTTCTTTTTACAGGAGAAAAATAAGAAGCATAGCACAATGATGACAACTGAACGCATTGTTGAATATCAACAGTAAAAGTAATAGGTTGTGTTTAATGGGGAAATGATGCATGTCAGCTTGTCTATTCCCGACCTTTGCAGAAATCTGCCTTGTTAAACTTCGACGAAGAAATTCGAAAAGTAATTTCGGAAGTATCTTGCAAGTATGTCAATACAGGTAAGCAATTTGTCGAAAACTTATGGTGAACAAAAGGCGGTTGACAATATATCTTTTTCTGTAGCTCAGGGCGAAATTGTTGGCTTTCTCGGGCCAAATGGCGCAGGCAAATCAACAACAATGAAAATGATCACCGGTTATTTGCAGCCGGATGCTGGTCACATTAAAGTGAGCGGGGTGGATGTGAGCAAAAATGCATTGGAAGCCAAAAGTAAAATTGGTTACCTGCCGGAATCAAATGCCCTGTACTACGAAATGTTTGTGAGGGAATACCTTGCATTCATTGCAGAAGTGCACCGCATTGATGATCGGCAAAACGCAATTGACAGCGTAATTGCGCAGGTGGGGCTGACACCCGAAAGTGCCAAAAAGATCGGGCAGTTATCCAAAGGGTACAAGCAAAGAGTTGGGCTTGCGGCAGCGCTTCTTCACAATCCGGAAGTGCTGATTTTGGATGAGCCCACAAGTGGTTTAGACCCCAATCAAATAGTGGAAATCAGGCAGGTGATAAAAGAACAGGGAAAAAATAAGTTAGTGTTGTTTTCGTCTCACATATTGCAAGAGGTAGAGGCAATTTGCGATCGTGTTATCATTATCAATAAGGGAAAAATTGTTGCCGACGATAATCTTGCAAACCTCAGATCTCAATCAACAACAAACATGGTCAAGGTGACCTTCAACGAGCCGTTGGAAGCAGAGTGGCTGAATCGTTTGCCTGCAGCAGATAGGGTTGAAAAGATTGATAGCAAAACTTGGGTGCTAAAAACCGGTGAGCCTGAGCAACTGCGTCGTCAGCTTCAGAAGATGGCTGCTGAAAACAATTTTGATATTACCGCTCTGCAAACTGAAAGGCAAAGCCTGGAAGAAATCTTCAAAACGCTTACACAATTGCCGCACCAATAGTCGATGGATCGACGGTTATATTTTGCTTCACCGTTTACAATTCCTAGGAGAACGAAATGGATCACGCAATTTTTTTTCTGGAGGCATATGGTCCATTACAAACACTTTGGCTGTATCATTTTAATTAAAATATCTTTACTTCTCGCAAAAAAATATTCATGCTGAAATCAATGACGGGCTTTGGTAGAGCGGAACGGAATGTAGGGGACAAAACATTTTTAGTTGACATAAAATCCCTTAACGGAAAACAATTTGATCTGCAGTTGAAAATGCCTGCCTTTCTAAAACCATTTGAATTCGACATCAGGAAAATACTTTCGGACCGCCTTGGCAGGGGCACGGTGGATTGCACGATAAACCTGAAGGAAACAGGCAATGCGAAACCTGTTACCATCAACACTGACCTTGCGAAAGCCTACTACAAACCACTACAGGAACTTTCCAGAGAACTTGGACTGGACACATCCGGAATTATCAGCACGCTCATAAAACTTCCGGAGGTGATCACGCCAACATCGGAAACACTGACAGATGCAGAGTGGGAAAGCTTTACAGCAATAATTGACGAAGCAGTTGATAATTTGAACTACCACCGAAGCGAAGAAGGCAAGTCGCTGGAAAAAGATCTTCAGCAGCGGATTGAAAACATCCTTAGTCAACAGGATGAAGTGACTAAACTTGAACCTTTACGAAAACAAAAAATTCGTGACGGGCTCACGCGAGTGTTGCAGGAAATTGTGGGTAAAGAAAATTACGACTCCAATCGCCTGGAGCAGGAATTGATTTATTACATTGAAAAGATTGACATCAGCGAAGAACAAGTGCGACTGAAAAATCATTGTGAATATTTCAAGACAGTGCTTGGTGAGGAAGGTGATTTCAAGGGGAAAAAACTTTCATTTATTCTGCAGGAAATAGGCAGGGAAATAAATACCACCGGAGCGAAAGCCTACGATGCTACAATGCAAAAAGCGGTGGTGATGATGAAAGACGAATTAGAAAAAGCAAAAGAACAGATATTGAACGTGTTGTAAAAGCATCTGACGATGAACTTCAAAAAATGTTTTTTGGTTTCTTTTTCCTACCTCTCACTAATCATAACGCTTGCCTCTTGCACGAAAATAGATCTGTACGAAAAAGTGGTAACGCTTCCCGATTTTCATTGGCCGAGCACGTACAAGCCGCAATTCAAATTTCAAATTACCGATACCGCAGCGCCTTACCAGATATACGTTGTCATTCGTCACAACGACAAATACAACTGGAATAACATTTGGCTGAATCTTTATACGGCAGCGCCGGGCGACAGCATCAGGAAGATTCAATATGAGCTGCCTCTCGCAAACAAAGAAAGATGGCTGGGAACAGCAATGGGCGATCTTTACGAACATCGGGTGCTTATTACACCACGTCCCATTTTTTTCAAACATGCAGGAGAGTACACATACACTATTGAGCAAACGATGAGAGAAGACCCGTTGGAAAACATCTTAAATATTGGACTGCGGGTAGAAAAGAAATCGCAATAGCAATGGCGGATTCAGGGAAAAAGAAACTTTTGTTGGCTACCGTTGTCTACTGGGTCCTTCTTCTTTATGTAATTGCTGCTCTTGGATGGTGGGCTTATGAATTGCTGGAGCAAACTACCGTAATAACCACCCTGGAGAAAAGCCATTTGGCTGAAAAAAACATCGATCATTCTTCAGCACAATATCTACAGGAGCTTGCCAAAATTGAACGCTTTCAGAAAAGAAGTGTTTACAAATATGTTGGTGAAGGGTTGACATTTTTGCTGCTCATTCTTATTGGTGCAGTTTTCATCTATCGTTATGTTCGAAACCAATTTCGCTTACACCAGCAGCAACAAAACTTTGTCATGGCTGTCACTCATGAATTGAAAACGCCGATCGCTGTTTCAAAACTTAACCTCGAAACTTTGCAGAAGTATGATCTGGATGAAGACAAAAAAAGAAAGCTGTAGCAAACCACTCTGCACGAAACGGTAAGGCTCGACGGGTTGATAAATAACATTCTCATTTCTTCACAACTTGAGCTCAACTCGTATCGCTTGCAAAAAGAAAAATTGAACCTGTCTTCCGTTGTTAATGAG
>JAEZJD010000269.1 GCA_023436425.1 Bacteroidota bacterium
GCCACGCATCTTCATTTGGAGTGACTTTGTTCTTCCCAATATTGCCGCCAATAATTAGTGAATGTCTTTTTATAGCGGCTGAGTTGTTCGAACTTTCGCTTTTCGATTTTGAATTTCCAGCGTCGAATCGGTAGTTTTCATTCCGCCATTTTTCCAATCTTTCAGCCACTACTTTCACGCCTTCGTTGTTAAAACCCATTCGGTTGATCAACGCTTTGTCAGAAATAAGCCGAAAGACGCGTGGTGATTCATTGCCCGGCTGAGGCTTTGGTGTTACCGTTCCTATTTCCACAAAACCAAATCCTAACGCCTGCAGTTCTCGAAGGTATTTTGCGTTTTTGTCAAACCCTGCTCCTAACCCGACCCTGTTGGGAAACTGCAGATTGAAAATTGAATAAGGCTTAGTGTTCGCATTAAATCTTCGTTCCATTTGCCGCCTAACGAACGGAATAGCGCAACCGAACTTTAACGCAGTCGTTGAAATAGAGTGAGCAGTTTCCGGCGGAGTGAGAAAAAGAATGTTCCGCAAAAGCTTATACATTGCTGCAAAGATATTTTGTTAGCAGTTGCTTTACTTTGACATCAATCCATTGATTTACCTTTAATTTTTACAACAATTCATATGCAGGAAGCGTACATAGTTGCAGGATATAGAACAGCAGTGACAAAAGCCAAACGCGGTGGCTTCAGGTTTTTTCGTCCGGATGATCTCGCAATTGAAGTGATAAAAGGTTTAATGAACTCTGTGCCACAAGTGGAAAAATCAATGGTAGACGATGTGATTGTGGGTAATGCGGTTCCCGAAGCAGAACAGGGATTGCAGGTGGGGCGAATCATCGCTGCACGTGCCATTGGGTTTGATACGCCTGGCGTTACCGTAAATCGCTACTGTGCTTCAGGGCTGGAAACAATTGCTATGGCTACAGCAAAAATCAGAACAGGAATGGCAGATTGCATTATTGCCGGCGGAACGGAGAGTATGAGTTTGGTGCCAACATCCGGCTGGAAAACAGTTCCTGCTTATTCCATCGCCAAGGACGAACCTGATTATTACCTCAGTATGGGGTTAACTGCAGAAGCAGTCGCCAGCGAATACAATGTCAGCCGCGAAGAGCAGGATGAATTCTCATTTCGCTCCCACCAAAAAGCGTTGCATGCTATTGAGAATGGCTTTTTCAAAGAAGGAATTCTGCCAATAAATGTTGAGCAGGTTTTTGTTGATAGGCGTGGGAAAAAACAGCAAAACAACTATGTTGTGGATACCGATGAAGGACCACGCAGCGATACGTCGGTAGAAGCGCTTGGCAAATTAAAACCGGTATTTGCTGCAAACGGTGTGGTGACGGCAGGTAACTCCTCGCAAACAAGCGACGGTGCAGCATTTGTGATCGTGATGAGCGAACGTTTAATGAATCAATTATCATTGAAACCCTTAGGCAAATTGGTGGCGTGTGCCTCTGCAGGTGTTCATCCCCGCATCATGGGAATGGGACCCGTAGCTGCAATTCCGAAAGTGTTGAAGCAGGCGAATATGAGCCTTAGCAATATCGATTTAATTGAATTAAATGAAGCTTTTGCGTCTCAATCCGTTGCAGTAATCAAGAAGGCGGAATTAGATCCGGAAAAAGTGAACATCAACGGTGGCGCTATAGCACTGGGACATCCACTTGGATGCACCGGTTGCAAGCTGACGATTCAAAATTTGCACGACTTGAAAAGGCTGAATAAAAAATTTGGAATGATCACGGCATGTGTTGGCGGCGGACAAGGTATAGCCGGCATTGTGGAAAGATTGTAAGCTGGTCTTAGCCTAAGCTGCAAGCTTCACGCCGCCAGGCAAATTTACAAACCTAAAAACCTCAAACTCCAGACCCCAAACCCAAACTCATTTATCTTCGCCGTTCTCGATTATGAACCCAAATAAAGAAGTAGTTCTCAGCGGCATCCGCCCCACCGGATATTTACACCTTGGAAATTATTTTGGAGCGATGCGCAACTATGTGCGCATGCAGGATGAGTACGAATGCTATTTTTTTGTTGCGGACTGGCACTCACTCACCACGCACCCCGACACGAAAGAACTAAGAACAAGTGTCCTCAGAGTTCTTAGCGAAAACATTGCTGCCGGACTGGATCCGAACAAGGTTTGTCTCTATGTGCAAAGCGATGTTCCGGAGATTGCGGAACTGTATCTGCTGCTAAATATGCTCGCCTATAAGGGTGAGTTGGAAAAAACATCAACATTTAAGGACAAAGTGCGTCTTCAGCCGGAAAATGTGAACGCAGGATTGTTGACTTACCCGGTGCTAATGGCTGCCGACATATTGATTCACAGGGCTAAATATGTGCCTGTGGGCAAGGACCAGGAACAGCACCTTGAAATCACACGAAATTTTGCGCAGCGTTTTAATCACCGTTACGGTGAACTTTTCCCGGAGCCACAGGCATTCAATTTCGGACAGCAACTCTTGAAAGTGCCCAGCCTTGATGGCGCTGGAAAAATGAGCAAAAGTGAAAATCAATTTGCGACGCTTTATCTCGCTGACGACGATGATCTCATTCGTAAAAAAGTAATGAAAGCAAAGACCGAATCGGGTCCGGCAGAAAAAAATTCAGAAATGCCTGATTCTATTAAGAATTTGTTTCAGCTGATGTCGCTTGTTTCGCCAGAACAGGTAACCGCCAAATTTCAAAATGATTTCAACGAGACCACGATCAGGTATGGTGATATGAAGAAGCAATTGGCGGAAGACATGATAACTTTCATAAAGCCAATTCGCGAGAAAACGCAAAGCATTCTTCAAGACACAGAATACCTGAAAAAAGTGATGAAAGATGGAGCTGAAAAAGCACGCGAAAGTGCCACAAAAACGATCGAAGAAGTTCGCAAAAAAATTGGCTTGAAGTACCTGTAAAAAACCTCCAGGTAATCTTTTTTTTAAAAAAGAAGATTACTTGTTCATTGAGCCTGAATCAATATTTTTACCTGTAAACAAAACGCCCTTTTTGGGTCGGGTGCATGGCTAAATCAAAAAAACCAAAACACATTGCAGTTGCCGGAAACATTGGAGCCGGAAAAACTACGCTCACGCAACTGCTGGCGAAACATTACAAATGGATTCCCAACTTTGAAGACGTAGACCATAACCCGTATCTGTACGATTTTTATGAAGACATGCCCCGCTGGAGTTTTCAGTTGCAGATTTATTTTTTGAATAGTCGCATCAGCCAGTTGGTGGAAATTCACCGTGGTACTGAGACGGTAATACAGGATAGAACTATTTACGAAGACGCTCACATATTTGCTCCTAATCTTCACGAGATGAATTTAATGAGCAAAAGAGATTACGACAATTACTTCAGCTTTTTTCAAACGCTGAAGACAATGATCAATCCGCCGGATCTTCTTATATATATTCAGTCCACTGTTCCCAATCTCGTGGGACAAATTCAAAAGCGGGGCCGTGAATATGAAGAAAACATCCGTCTGGATTATTTGAAGCGGCTGAATGAATACTACAATAAATGGATCGACTCTTACAAAGAAGGTCCGCTGCTGATAATAAGCGGCGACGAAAACAAGTTTGGCGAAAACGAAGAAGACCTTGGTAAGATCATTAACATGATTGATGCACAGCTGTTCGGACTGTTTTAAAGCCGTGCGATAAAATGCAAACTCCTGCGCTCATTGCCTTTGATGAAGATATAAAAAGCCGCTCCTGGAGCGATTGGCTGTTAGCGCATGTGTCGTTTGGAAAACCTTTATACAGGTACGAAGGAGTGCTATCGGCAGACTACAACACCCTTAGGTTTCAAGGAAGGGACAAGAGATCGAAACAGAATGTGATCTTTCGAATCGGCAAAAACGAAATTACCCAGTTGTACTTAGGCTTTGATAAGATTTTTAATGCCTCGGAAACCAGAGGAATGGGATTAACGTGGTTGCCACTGCGGCTTACGCTGTTGACCGACGATGAAAAAGAACGGTATCTTTATTTAATCACTAATTACAACTTCGGCAAAACTGACAATCAGCAATGGTTTACATGGCTGCAAAATTGGCTGAGCTAATCAAGGGTAATTAGCAAAGGGTGCAGAGTCTTGCAGCATTTCATCTATTTTCTTCAGCCAGTCAATCTGTAGTTTTTTATTTCGGCTATGGTCAGTTTCTCTGTCATAAGATTTTTGCATGTCTTCTTTTTCAGCAACAATCTGCTGATAAATGGCGGCTATATCACTTTTATAAGTTCTGGGGTTAAACATGTACGCCTGTAGTTGTTCGCACAGCTTTCTCGCAAATATTTCCGTAAGATCGAAATGTGCCTGCTCGTGAGCGAGAATGTAATCTGTCTTCAACAAACCCCAAGATTTTGGCTTATTGAAGTTGCAGCTGATTTCGTACACCCACTCTCCCTCCTGCACGCGATAGCTAATGCCCAAAGAAGTATTGGTAGAAGCAACAGCATCGGAATTTCGCTCCGGTTCGCAAAGAAAATCGTCCCAGGTAAGTTTTCTTCCCGACATCCAGGGGATGGCAGTTTCGTTTTCTGCGCGGTCAGGATCTTTCAATTCGATAACGGCTGCTGAAGGCATCGAAGGAGCAGGCTTACCGGAAAAGCTGAAAACGAAAATCACAACATAAATAAGTCTCAGTATGTTCATCGCGGATCTTTGGGTTAACAGGACTCTTGGATCAAGTTTTAAATATAGAAGTGCTTCTTACAACCAAAAACGTAAAATCGGTGAAAATGTTTTTTTCTTCTTTAAATCCCGCTTCATAATACTTTTAACATCTAAAGCGGCAGGAAAGTCGCCCTTCCTCTTTCGAAATAACCAATTCACCTTACCTTTGCCGCCCCGGATGAAAAAGTGGACTTTGGATTCCTTCATCCGCGGATCTACTGCAAAGGGCTAAAACACTATGCAGATTTTTTAATCAAATTTTTTAAAAACTTAGGGTAATGAACAATTACGAATTGATGGTGATTTTTACCCCTGTTCTGAGCGATGATGAATTTAAAAGTGCTCAGAAAAAGTACACAACACTGGTGACCGACAATGGCGGCCAGATAGTTGGTGAAAATGCATGGGGACTGAAATCACTGGCGTATCCCATTCAGAAAAAAACCACAGGCTTGTACTGGGTTACTGAATTCAATGCGCCATCCGACTTCAATGAGAGGCTGAAAATTCAGCTTCTTCGTGATGAAAGTGTACTTCGTCACATGATCACAAGGCTCGATAAATACGCCGTCGAGTACAATCAAAAAAAGAGAAGTGGCGTACCAACAGGAACTGAAAAAATACAGGAGGCTTAATCATGGCTAAAGCAAATGAAATTAAATACCTCACAGCCATTAAAGCTGAAAAGCGTCCTAAGAAGTTTTGTCGTTTTAAAAAATACGGCATCAAATACATTGACTATAAGGACATAGAGTTCCTGAAGAAGTTTTTAAATGAGCAAGGCAAAATGTTGCCTCGCCGCATCACCGGTAACTCTCTTAAATATCAGCGCAAAGTTTCTGAAGCAATTAAGAAAGCACGCCAAATGGCGCTATTGCCATATGTGACAGATCTTTTAAAGTAAGCTTCAGGCTATAAGCAAAAAATTAGTAACCCTTCCCTAATCCCGCCGATGCGGGAGACAGTCACAATCTTAGATTGGGCTCTTGGGAACTAAAACAAAAAACAATGGAAATTATTTTAATTCAGGATGTAGATAATCTTGGTGGCAAAAATGAGCTGGTGAAAGTGAAAAACGGCTATGCCCGTAACTTTCTCATTCCCCGCGGGCTGGCTGTAGAGGCTAATCCATCTAACAGAAAGCAGCTTGAGGAAAGAATGAAAGTTGCTAAAAAGAAAGAAGACCAAATGCTGGCTCAAATCAGCAGCGTGATAGCAAAACTCCAGGAATCGCCGCTGAAAGTAGGTGCAAAAACCGGCACGAGCGGAAAGATCTTTGGAAGCGTTACTCCGCTGCAGATCAGCCGTGCCATTCGCGATCAGAAAGGATATGAAATTGACCGCAAGAAGATCAACATTAATGAAGAAGTCAAAGAATTGGGCACCTACAAAGCCACTGTTGATTTCGGCAACGGGCAGAATGCAGACGTCGAGTTCGAAGTTGTTGGTGAATAATTTAAAGAATCGAATTTTAGATTGCAACGGAGCAGAGGAACCCTTTCCTCTGCTTTTTTTATGCGATGTCGAAAAATCTCTTTTTGTAAATCCGCTGGAATATTTATTATATTCGTTACGCTATTTGTGTTCTGTCAGTTTCATGGTTCTATGAACAACAAAAGTGTTCATCGTTTCTTGTTGGCTGTAAACACGTGTTTTGTTTTCTAAAATCTCAAAAATGAACATTTACGTTGGAAATCTCAGCTGGGGCCTTAAAGATGAGGATCTCGCTAACTTATTCACCCCTTACGGTGAAGTCGCTTCGGCAAAAATTGTGATGGACAAATTCACTCAACGCAGCAAAGGCTTTGGCTTTGTTGAAATGCCAAACGATGAACAGGCGCAGGCAGCCATTGCGCAGTTGAACGGCAGCGAAGTGGAAGGCAGAAATTTGGTAGTCAATGAATCTCGTCCTAAAGAAGGCGGTGAAGGCGGCTTTAAGAAAAGAAGCTTTGGTGGCGGCGGTGGCGGCTACAAAAAAGGTGGCGGCGGATTCAATCGCGGCGGCAATGGCGGCGGTGGTGGCTACAACCGTGGCGGCGGCGGTGGCGGATATCGCGACAACTACTAATTAACACACACATGAATATTTGTAAGTCCTGCTGATGCAGGACTTTTTAGTTTTGGGGAACAACGTTTGCATCATTAAGTAAAAAGTTTAAATGTTTATCCCCGTAGGCGATGATAACCGCGACAGAACAACCACACCCTATGTAAATTATTTTTTCATTCTCGTCAACGTTGCAGTCTTCATTTTTTTACAACGTTGGGGGAATGACCTTGATTTCACTTTTGCCTACGCTACCGTACCTGCAGAAATATTATCCGGACGCGACCTGGTTACCGATGCAAAGATTCTTGTAGACCCACTCACCGGCGACAGATTAGTGATGCCCGGGTTGATGCCCACAAACATTCCGGTATATCTCACTTTGGTTACGTCCATGTTCATGCACGGTGGCACTGCGCACCTTTTAGGCAACATGCTGTACCTCTGGATTTTCGGCGACAACCTGGAACACGCAATGGGTCACCGCAGATACTTTTTCTTTTACCTTATGTGCGGCGTGCTTGCCAGCTTAAGTCACGTTTTCGTTACATCCGCACTCAACCAAAGTCAGCTTATACCCAGCCTCGGCGCCTCCGGTGCCATTTCGGGTGTGCTTGGTGGTTATCTACTAATGTTTCCCACAAGAAGAGTTCACCTTTGGATCTTCTGGGGAATATTTGCTGTACCGGCCTTTATCGCCGTTGGTCTTTGGTTTGTTTTCCAGATCATCAGCGGAATGGGAATGCTTGGCGGAGAAGAAGCTGCCGGCGGGGTAGCTTACGCAGCACACATTGGCGGGTTTGTGGCAGGATTGGTGCTGGTAAAAATGTTTGCAAGAAAACCTGCCACCGTTTTATACGAGGAAACTGAACCTCGCTGGTAAACACGTTACATTGAACTCTCTTGCTGCGAAATACTCTCCATCAACATGTGCGTGAATTTCTTTGGCAGCTTCGATAACAACCGAATCTGTTTGTTGGTATTTAACGAAAGGCAGATCCAGATGCTTTCCTTTTTCAATCAGGGGCAGGTACTTCATCCTTTGTATTGAATGAACATTGCGCACAATTGAAACATCTAAAAAACCATCATTAACCAAAGCTTTCGGTGTTACGTAAAATCCACCGCCCGTTCTTTTTCCATTGCTCACGCTCACCATCAAACAATTGTAGTTACCAAGGAATTCGCTGCAAGTGATGTGGCATTGAAAGGAATCGAAGAAAAATATATTTCGGAGCACGGCCATCATGTAAGACGTTTTACCCGGCCGTTTTTGCTTGCCGGTGAGGTCTTTAGACACCTTTGCATCGAAACCGATGCCCAGGATATTTATAAACAACTTGTCGTTGCATTTACCTGCGTCAACTTTTGTTATCGTTCCTGACAGCACCTGATCCACCTGTTGTTCCATCTGCATCCCTCCATATAACATCCAGTGAAAATCGTTTCCGGTGCCGCCTTTGAAAATAGTCAACGCCTTTGTTTCCTGCGGATAATGATTAATAAAATAGTTTAGGGTGCCATCGCCGCCAACAAGCCACACTTCTGAATAAGCTTCAAAGCTTATCGGCCATTGGTGAGGAAATTCGGTATGAGAAACGCCCATGCCTGTTAGCAGCAGCGCAATATCTGCTGAAACCGATAAAGCTTTTTCGCTCGTTGGGTTTGGAAGAATTGCAATATTTTTTTCCCGCAAATTCAAAAGGAAGTGGCTTGCACTTCCTCTAAAATAAATATTCTATTGATGAGCAGTTAACCTACTTTCTCCACACTGCCCGAACCTGCAATGTGTTGCTTCAGCGTTGGATTTCCGCGGTATTGAATAGTGCCACTACCGGAAATATTTACATCAAGGTTTTTGTTGGCGGTTACTTGTGCATCTGCCGAACCTGCGAGACTAACATCGGCGTTATCAGTTATCAGATCAAAAGAGCGTACTTCGCCTGAGCCTTCAACATTTACAGAAAAATTTGTTGCGGTTCCGCGCAGTGCTACCGAACCGCTTCCGGCAATAATAGCTGAGAGCCTGGAGACATTCACCTGCATTTTCACATCACCCGAACCCGACACTGAAATTTTCAGCTCTTGAGAACCGGTGATTGCATTTTCTGTTGAGACATTCCCGGAACCTTCAACCACTACTTCTCTGAACACGGGTGCGGCGGCATAGATCACAATGTCGCGGGAGGGATCAAGGTTATAACCGCTTTTGGTTTTCACAACCAGTGTATTTCCCTCCACATGTGTTTCGATAAACTCAAACAGATTTTCATCGGCACTGACCCTCACCGATGCTTGCTCACTTTGAATAATGACAACATTCATGTCACCGAGTGTCTCAACACCATCAAAGGAGCCAACATTAATATTTTTTGTAACTACGTTGCCATTGCCCCTCACCCGCTCACCTCCTAAAAACTCGCATGATGAAATAAGGATGCAAACAACAAAAGATAAAAGAGCTATTCTCATAAGTTTTTAGTTTTTGACGATGTGAAGGTAAATGAGGTTACAATAAAATCTATGTTGCCTATCAGCTCACTTTCACAGTTTTGTATCTTCGTAGGCTTTAAAAGTTCCAAATGCCAAATAGCCAACGGATCACTGCAGCCATCACAGCAGTTGGGGGCTACGTTCCCGAAACAAAGCTGACAAATTTCGATTTTGAAAAGATGGTTGATACGAATGATGAATGGATTAGGTCGCGGACGGGCATCGAGGAAAGAAGGATTTTGAAAGAGCCCGGCAAAGGCACTTCCGATTTGGCCGCTCCTGCTATTTTACAACTTTGCGAACGCAGAGGAATTTCACCGGAAGAAATCGATTGTATCATTTGCGCCACTGTCACTCCTGACATGGTGTTTCCTGCCACCGCAAATATTGTTTCCGATAAAGTGGGCGCAAAGAACGCGTGGGGATTCGATGTGGAGGCTGCGTGTTCGGGATTTTTGTATTCACTGACAGTGGGAGCAGCGCTTATTGAAAGCCGCCGCTGCAAAAAAGTAGTTGTTGTAGGTGCGGATAAAATGAGTTCTATAATTGATTACACTGACAGAACCACCTCAATTCTTTTTGGCGACGGCGCTGGTGCCGTTTTGCTGGAGCCAAACACAGAAGGGTATGGTGTTTTGGACAGCATTCTGCGGAGCGACGGCAGCGGGCGGGAGTTTTTGCATATGAAGGCAGGCGGTTCTTTGAAACCCGCATCTGCTGAAACGGTTGCGAACAAAGAACATTTCATTTTTCAGGATGGCCAACCGGTTTTTAAAGCAGCAGTAAAAGGAATGGCGGACGTGAGCGCCGAACTGCTGGAGAGAAATGGTTTGACCGGAGATGATATTGCCTGGCTCGTGCCTCATCAGGCAAACAAACGAATTATTGATGCGACGGCTAATCGCATGGGACTTTCTCACGATAAAGTGATGTTGAACATTAGCAGGTACGGAAATACTACTGCGGCTACCATACCACTCTGCTTGTGGGAATGGAAGCACGACCTGAATAAAGGTGATCTTATTGTGCTTGCGGCATTTGGCGGAGGATTCACATGGGGTGCCACTTTGGTAAAATGGGAGTATTGATCCCGCTTGTAAACAACATGTTGCTTTGCGCTTGCGTCTACTGTGATCGGCGCAAAATGCACAAGAGAAGCCTCATAGTAGCAATGGCGGTTGCTTCATGATAAATCTCATTATTCAATTTGGTCATTCGCTTACTTTTGCAGCCAAATAATTTCTCTTACCATAAATCAATTCAGATGAAAATTACTGTAGTTGGAGCAGGCGCTGTAGGTGCTACCGTGGCGGACAATATCGTTAGAAAAGAATTATGTCACGAATTAGTTCTGCTAGACATTAAAGAAGGTTTGGCAGAAGGAAAAGCGCTGGATATGACGCAGACTGCTGCGCTACTTGGCTTCGATACAAAAGTAACGGGTAGCACTAACGATTACGGCAAAACGAAAGGTTCTGAAGTGGTGGTGATCACATCGGGACTGCCGCGCAAGCCGGGAATGACTCGTGAAGAATTGATCGGTACGAACGCAAACATCGTAAGAACTGTAACTAAAAACATCCTTGATAATTCGCCTGAGGCAATCGTCATTGTGATCAGCAATCCAATGGACACGATGACGTACCTGACGATGAAAGAAAGTGGTATTGCAAAAAATAAAGTAATCGGAATGGGCGGCATTCTCGATAGCGCTCGTTTCAAATGCTACCTGAGCATGGCATTGAATTGTTCGCCTAACGATCTAAATGCAATTGTGATTGGTGGTCATGGCGATACAACTATGATTCCGTTGATCCGTTTTGCTACGTGGAACAGTGTTCCGGTTTCGAATTTTCTGAGCGATGAAGAACAGAAGAAAGTTGTTGCCGACACAATGGTGGGCGGCGCTACACTTACTAAATTGATCGGAACATCTGCATGGTATGCTCCGGGTGCTGCAGGTGCTGCTTTAGTCGAAAGCATTGTTCGCGATGAGAAAAGACTATATGCATGCTCCGTAGCAGTTGACGGCGAGTACGGACAGAATGATATATGTATTGGTGTGCCGGTGGTGATTGGAAGAAATGGTTGGGAAAAAATCGTCGATTATAAACTAAATGAAGAAGAGCAGGGACTTTTCAGCAAAGCTGCAGACGCTGTGCGCAGCATGAACGATGTGCTGAAGACATTGTAAACTTTGCATACATAAGAAAAGAAAAAAGGAGGCGATTGCCTCCTTTTTTAGTATACAACCAGCTTTTGCGCAAAGCTCATCCCATCGTCGGTGACTGCACGTATCAAATACATCCCTTTTGACAGCGACAACCCTGGAATTTCGCTGGACAGATTATTTAGATTCATTCGTTTGATCAGCATCCCCGTGTTATTGTAGATCGAAAGGTTTATCTGACCGGCCGAGGAAGTTATCAGATTAATGGTCTGGTTCTGCCG
>JAEZJD010000302.1 GCA_023436425.1 Bacteroidota bacterium
CTTTTCGATAGTATCAACACCGTAAAACGATATTTTGACTTTAGATTAGAAAAAAGCAGATCGCCAGCTATAGACGCAGGAGCTGATGCAGGCGTGTTATTGGATTTGGACGGAAATGCCCGCCCAAAAGGAAGAGCTCCGGATTTGGGAGCTTATGAAAAGCAGCGCTAAGCTGCTGTAGTTGCGGATTGTACGTACTTTTGTGTATACCTGAAAAATTTGTTATGAAAACAATGTTGCTTACAATGATACTTTCAATTGTACTAAGCGGACCATCGATATACGATTTCAAAGTTGGCGGACTGGACGGAAAGGAGATCGACTTTTCAACTTTTCGTGGTAAGAAAATTCTCATCGTGAATACGGCTTCTAAGTGTGGAAACACGCCGCAGTATGCCGACCTGGAAAAGCTGTACGAGCAATACAAAGAGAAGCTCGTGATTGTAGGTTTCCCGGCGAACAACTTCGGTGAGCAGGAGCCTGGAACAAACGACGACATTAAAGAGTTTTGTACCAAAAATTACGGAGTGACATTTCCTATGGCGGAGAAGATTTCGGTAAGGGGCGATGACATTCATCCGTTATTCAAATATCTTGTTCAGCAATCCGGTGAACTGTCAAAGAAAGTTGATGGAAAAGAGTCAAAAGATTTTGTCTGGAAAAAGTTTTTACAAGATCCGGTGATATGGAATTTCACTAAATTTCTTGTTGATGAAAACGGAAATCTAATTGCTGTATTTCACAACAAAGTGAATCCGATGAGTGCTGAGATAACAAAGTATTTAAACTAAAAACTGAAATGCTTAAAAAGGGCTGCCTCATTCGGGCAGCCTTTTTTATTCGCCTACTTCGAACATCGTTTAATCGACAGAGTGAGCGGTCTAAGTGTTTTTTTCCGCGCCGGCTTTAGAAAATAGTTTTTGACTTTGTCCCCGAAAATTCCCTACATAGCTCATAAAAGCTTTGTTGAAACTCCAAAAAGCATCTGTTGCGGTTTCTGCAAGTTGATAATTTCTTTTTGCGAAAATCAGTTTTATTCCGGCTCTGGCTCCCTGTACTTTTCAGATACAAAAGAAATCTAATGACGAAGATCGCAACCGTCTCCAGTCTTGCTTTGTTTGCCCTTTTAATTTTTGGTTGTAAAAAAGGCAACGATTCAAAGTACATCAAAGAAGAATTTGAAAATTTTTATGCTCTGCAAAGTCGAAACTGGGTAATAACAAACAATAGCGATCCATCTGGCGTTGCCGCATGGCTACCGGGTTATTACGGTACAGACAAATCGGGGCAGCCGTATGGATTTCCAGCGTATTCATATAAGAAAGAAAAGACAGAATATTTATACGTCGGCTTCGCGGGCTATTCCGGCGTGCAGGGAGTTCAAGTTAGCAGCTGGGTTATTTCTCCTGAGGTAGAGATCACCAATAATTCTAGTGTGTCGTTTTACATCCATGGCACAAATTGGACCGGTGATAAACTGGAAGTTAGAATGAACGAGACAGATAATTCTGCATACGTCGGCACCACCCCACAAGACGTTGGAAAATTTACCAAACTTCTGAAGGAAATTACTGCTCCGGCCATGATGTGGAGTAGAGTGGATATAAAATTTTCCGACCTCACTGCTAGCAAGTTGTCGCGAATAGCCTTCCGCTATGTACCGGATGTGAGCGCATCGAAAGGGCTCGGCATCGATGTTTTTGAATTCAAAAGTAAATAGCACCTTTCGTGAAAGTATTTGTAACCGCAATGCTGTTGTGTGGATTTTGTTGGAGCACCTCTTGCTCTAACAGCAACGGAACAATGTCGAACAAGCCAGAAGAAGAAGTACAGAGCAACACCGCTTCCATGATGATTGCCACCGGTGAACACGAGTTGCGTGAGGGTGATCTTGTTTTGAGGCTCAGCGTCGATCCGGCAAGCCAATTCATCCGGCTGTTCAATCGAAAAGACAAGCGCTACTCCCATGCGGGAATCGTTTTAATGCACAGTGGCTATCCTTACATCTACCATATTCTGACAGGTGACGAAAATCCCGATGGAAAAATCAGGAAAGATTCTTTATCGAAGTTTGCAGCAGCAGGGAAAAATTTTGGTTTTGCTATTTACAGGTATGAAATGACGAAGAAAGAAATTACCAATGTCAAGAGTATTATCAAAAATTGGATAAAAAGAGGAGTGACATTCGATATGGCGTTTGACCTGAGAACAAATGATCGGATGTACTGCTCAGAAATGATAATGAAGGCGCTCCGCGAAGCCACTTTCAACCGAATCAACATCAAAACAACACAGCCTACTGCGGCGGAAGCATCGTTCATTGCCGAACAACTGCACTTATCAGCAGACTATTGGAAAACAAATTCTGCAGTAGCTATTGACAATTTATTTCTTTCAGGTCACTGCAAACAGATTTTAAGCTTCAATTATCCACTATATCAGTCTAGATAAGGCTGCACCAGAGCCAAGGAGTTTTCTGTGAGGGGCGACGACATTGATACTCTATTCTCAATCTTGTTCAGCAATCGGGTGAACTGGCGGAGAAAGTTGATGGAAAAGAGTCCAAACATTTTGTCTGGAAAAAGTTTTTACAACATCTCGTGATTTGGAATTTCACTGAATTTTTTTCAATGAAAACGGAAACCTCAAGCTGCCTTTTCGCCGGCGTTTTTTTTTATTAAAGCACTTCAATGGTTTTTTCGATGCCTTCCAAAGGCAGGTCTTCGCCAATATCGAGGATCGCCAGTGCGGAATATTTCCCTTTAGGAATATTGGCAGGTAACGTCAATTTTACTTTTCTCGTACCATCAGGGAAAACAGGAAACTCAATTTTTTCGGTTTGGTACGATTTGCCGTCTGCCGGATTTGTCAGTTCAAGATAAGCTTTGCATTGTAGCATTACATTGCCTGTATTCTTCATCAGTAATTCATACGTGTTTTTTTCACCACCGGGTTTTAAGGAGACGGCTCTGGCCTGGGCAGCCGACAATTGCGGTGGCGTTTCGTAAATGTGAATACCTACACGAATGATTTCCTTCACTTCTGTTTGCACGTTCTTCTTGTTTCTGCTGGATGAGTCCTGCTCTTCAGCGGCCTGCAAGAAGAGCATAGCCCATTTCATTTCATCAACTTTTTTTTGATCGGCAGGTGTGTTGAGGCGTACGATCAACTCTTCTGATTTGCCAGGCTCCACTTCCAAAAAAGATTTACTGATATTGATCCATGAGGCACACGATCGCGGAAGCGTATCTGCCCTAAAGTATTGGTGCCCGCCGGTGGAGTCGCGAAGCCAATCAGCCAGGTAAGCAATGAATTTTATTTTTCGGTCAGAAAGATTGCTGATACGAACTGATTGAGACTGAACGCCAGAAGGTCCTACACGAAAATCGAGAACTGATGGTTGGATATTTATCTTTTGGGCAAAGCCGGAATTGAACAGGAGTGATGCGAAAGCTAACGCAAAAACATTTTTCACTTTGATATTGGATTTCAATTATTTTGGCAGCCAATATAGCTATGTTTAACCGCACTTGCAAGTTTGTTCTTCTCCTTACATCTGTCTCGTTCTGTTGTTTGGTGAAAGCGCAGAGTGTTTCGATTTTGGCAACAAACACAAGTTTTGTCGTCGCCACGCATAGTCAGATTACGAGCAGCAGCACAATTACCTCGTCGTTTAAATTGAGCGTGAGTAGCGGAAATAAAGCATATAGTTTAAAGGCTGCGGTAACTGCTAAAGCGTTCGTGCCGAACAGCACTGTATTCGCTGCAGTTCCTTTCACAATAAGTTTGCGTAGCGTAACAGGTGTGACAACTAGCGGTGGTGTGACAGGAAATATTCAACTTGTCGAGAACCCACCCGGATGGAGTACATTGGCAACCAATGCGACAAAGACCGGTGGAGCAACTGCGCAGTGGACCTACGATCTTACTCTGCTGCCAATCGGCTACACCATTGCTCCGGGCACTTACATATTTACTGTAACTATCCAGTATTCGGATGGTCCGACTCCAATCTCCAGAACATTCAACATAACCTTAATCGTTTCCAGCGCTATGGGCATCTCACTAATTCAGAATTCGTCTACCAACATTTCTTTTGCAAGCGCCACTGCATTGGAAACAGGGGTCACGAACAACAATTTTCACAACCTGCAGGTCAAGTCGAATAATCCATGGATTATAACGGCTTCTGCGCCGCCATTTTTTACTCCAACCACTGTGGATGCAAGCGTCGATATGCCGTGTAGTATTATTGAAATCCGGCAAAATGGCGTAGGAAACTTCATGCCCCTTTCCACGCTTCCACAAACAATCAAAACCGGAAATGCGGGAGATGTTACTTCAAGCTTCGACATGAAGTTCACTCCCGGTTATACCTACAACCCCGGGATTTACAACATTGCCATAACGTACACGGTCACTGCTCAGTGAGAATTAACCAGTTTGTCCGTAGATCTCCTAAGCAATTCTACGAGGAATAAGTCTCTAAGTGTTTTCACTAAAAAAAATTTAAGTGAACACTTGCACTTTAAAAGATGCAGGTATATGTTTGCGGCTGAAATTCAAAACCCTATAAAAAATCAAAATGAAAAAGTTTACTCTTTTTAGTCTCGCTGTATTCGGTCTTTTCTTCAGTTCTAAAGCGCAGACCACCTCAGCAAACACTTCCCAAACCGTTACGCTGAACTTGCAGAATCAAATCGAAATTGCTGTTCTTAGCGCCACAGGTACATCGTTCACTTTTGCATCAACTGCTGATTACACGAGCGGATTGACAAATGCAAGTGCGTCGCAATTGCAGGTGAAGTCGAACAAAGCATGGACAGTTACAGTAAAAGCAGGAGCTGCTGATTTTACCGGTCCCACTGGTAATCAGATGCCTGCATCTGCTTTGGGTGTGAGAATAAATGGCGGTTCTTCATTCACTCAGTTGTCGACAACAGCAGCGAACCTTACCACAGGAAGCCGCGGGAGCAACACCTTTACTGTTGATTACAACGCCAATCCGGGTTTTAACTACGATGCCGGTAGTTACACGCTGAATGTGATATACACAGCTACACAACAATAATTTTTCTGCAGAAGTTTTGCTTCTGCGTTTAATCCAATGTCCTCGCCTGAAAAACCAAGCTGTCATAAACGGCTTATAATTGTTTGTATCGCTTTGCTGACAAACTTGTTTTGCTTCAGCCAATCGTCCGCGCCGTTAGCAGAAGACGAGTTGAAGATTCATTTTCTAAAGGATTCTTTTGAAATTGAAAGGAACAATTTTGAATTCAACAGCTGCGGCATACACTTCTCATCTTATCGGAGTGTATCAATACAATGCTCCATTGAAGCTCCAGATTTTGTTTCTGTTGTTTCGTCTGGCACTCAGCAAAGGCTTTTCTTTTCAGGTCCGCAGCAACAACTCATCCCAATCCGGTTTATTGTTCAAGGAAACACAAGTGCTGAATGGCACTCGGTGTCCGTAAAATTTGTTGTAACAGAAACAGGTCAACAGCTGATTAAAAACTTTTGGATAAAACCGAAGCCGGAATTCAAATGGAGAGCAGGCCTTTTGCAACAAGAAATGATGCTATTTGGAAAGGAAAGAAATGCACAGATAAACTTTTGGGTTGAAAACTCGGGAACAATTGGAGATGAATACAGCATCTCATTCACACGAGAAAACGATAATAGTTCAGTCGGAAAGGTTATCAATGTAAATCTTGCACCCAACGAAAAGAAAGTATTAACTGCATCAATTGATCTTGCATCGCTGAAAAACCATCTTCAGAAGAATGCAGCAATTAACGTTTACGTAAAAAGCAAATCCGGTGGTGAAAAAATCTTTATTCAAAAACTCTATTTGGTTGGGCATGAGTTTTCGCAAGAGTACTTGCCGTGGAAAACCGTACCATTAGCGATCGATTTTTCAATGCAATCCGGTGGATATTCGACACCCATCTTTTCCGCCGGCGTAAGCGGAAATTTAAGTTTGTCATCAGCAACTAACATCGCGTTTGATTCACGTATAATCGACCTTCGGCATCGACAAGATGCGAATGTCTTTTCGAAGGTTCAATTTCAAACTCGCGATTGGTCGGTTTCCGCCGGCACAATGATGGAATTTCACCATTTCATGATCAACGGAAACGGATTAGCCATCAGCAAAGACAGTGAAAACAGCAGCTTTAGATTAGCAGCGTCCAAAAGCAGGATCGGCAACACGAATCAGGTGTCATTCGAGGGAAGTAAAAAAGTTGGGTCGCTCAATTTTACAAGTGACAACTTTTTGAACGACGATAGAGATCAACAGGTAAAAAGTTTACTTTCTGTAAATACTCTAAAATGGATTGTCAGCAGGAAAACATCAATCAGTTTCTCTGGTGGTTTGAGCACTGAAAACGTCACACGATGGAAACAAAACAAAACGTTACCTGGGTCAATGTACGGTTACACGCTTGAAAGTTCCTGGAGAAGTTTCGACTTCAAATCAGAACTGCAGAATTACTCATCTACTTTCCCCGGCTTCAACAAAGGCTATGCGTTTCATGACCATGAGATAAAGAAAAAATTTGCCACGTCGTTTTTGTCGGCTTATTATGTTTCGAACAAAAAGCAATACACAAACAATCTCGATTCTCTTTTCAGTACTGTTTTCAACATTAATAACTTAGAATACGGATTTAAGGGTGGCAACTTCACCAAAAATTTTTCCGCATTTCTTAGTTCTGGTTTGTCTTTTCAAAAGCAAGACAGCATTAATAGCCTTGAAACAAAAAGCTGGAATTCCGCTGCTAATCTGATGTGGAAATTTGGACGAGGTTATTCTTTACTTCTCGGTTCAAATGTTGGTCTGATAAAAATTCAAGGACGTCGCGACATTGATCCTTTCGTTGCCGCAAACAGTTTTGGTAGCCTGCAACACAACAGGGCAGGCATCTATTTTCAACTTAGCACAGGGCCGTTTTATTATTTCGAGGTCAAAGAATTCTTATCTACGAATAAATCTTTCAGCAAGCTGCATTTAGCGCCTTATTATGAACATCTCCTC
>JAEZJD010000030.1 GCA_023436425.1 Bacteroidota bacterium
CTTCGTATTTGCGAAGCGATTCATAAGGATCTTTTGAGGTGGTATCCTCAGGCTTTTTCGACTTGATGCCCCATTCCATTTTAGACAATTGTGCGACAGCCCCTTCCAACGCCACGACATTTCCACCACCATTAATCCATGACCGAAAAGTCTCGGCGGAAGTCTTATCGCTGAGAAAACGGTAATTGCCATCGGGCAGAATCAGCACATCGAAGTCGCCCAGATTTATTCTTCCGAAATCATTTGCATTAATGAGTGTAACAGGGTAATCAATTTGCTGATCGAAGAAATGCCACACTTCACCGGCTGCATTTGAGTTAACACCTTCTCCCGTGAGCAAAGCAATTTTCCGTTGCTTCAGTGGACGAATTCGTCCGCTTCCAAAATCAAAGCCTTTATCCACCATACCTGAAGCCACAGGTGTGAGCTGCACGTTGTAAGTGTTCGCCAAATCACGAACTGTGCTCCACAAATTTTGATTGTATTGATTACTGGTCTTTAATACAACTACCGCACCTCGCTCAAACGCCTGTCCGTTTACGGTGAACGGCTCTTCACTAAAACGAAGCTTAACGCCTTTCTGCAATAAGGTACTTACCAACTTTACCGTTTGTGCTCCGTTCCATCTAATCACATATCCATAATCAGTCGGCGCGTTATTGACTTTGGGTGCCGGGGTGAAAGAATTGACTGGCAGGCGATCCTTCGTTGCAAATGCACTTAACCCATAAACGTAAGGCAGCGACCATGCCGTAATATCGTATGTTGCGGAATCGACCAATACTGCATTTGGCTCGAATAAAACCTGCACCAACGTTCCCTTGGGTTGTGCAGCCGGCACTATCACATCATTAGCACCTACAGTAAAATTTTCTTCTTTGCCGTTGAAGTAGTTATAGCCTTTTGCCGTCGACTGCCTGCCTGATGAAAATTGGATTTGATTTTTTTCCAACAACTGCAACAACGCAGCAACACGTTCGGCATTAACGGGATCATTTTTTATTACATACGTTTGGTATTTACCGGTTCGACCGTTGTAAGCGTCATCGAAAAACTTTTGAAATTCCGACATCAGTTTTGTACCATTCTGCGCAGCAGCTTCTATTGTGCTTAGCGAAGTAGTAAAGTGGTGTGTGGCTCTGTCCAGCAGCGTTAGCGTGTCACCGGTTTCCATCATTGCAGCCAATCCGCCTGCGGGACCGCCACCCTGTTCATAAGTCATACCAATTGATCCGTTGTACAGCGGATAGGTATCGCCGTAAGACGGATATAACAAGTCGAAGATTTCTTTTGTGAAATAAAGCCAGCCTTTTTGATCAAAATACTTTGCATTGTTGCGTCCAATGACGTCCTGAAAGTCACGCTGCCATTTTGTAATTACCTCGTGATATGGCTGCGCTGCCGGAGCGAAATAGTATGGAGCATTTACACCCTGCTCATGAAAGTCTACATGAACTTGCGGCATCCATTGGTTGTACAATTTCAACCGCTGCTGCGACTCGATTTGTGTTTGCCACGCCCAATCGCGGTTCAAATCGAAATTGTAGTGATTTGTTCTGCCGCCGGGCCATGGTTCCCGGTGCTCTCGTGCAATCAGCAATGGATTCGCATTTTTCCCTGACACCGAATTATACCAACTCACATATCGATCTCTCCCATCTGGATTAATGCAAGGGTCGATGACAACCACAGTGTTTTGCAACCATTGTTTTGTCTCCGAATTTCCGTTAACGAGAGAATAGAGCGTGAGCATGGCCGCCTCCGACGAGGAAGGCTCGTTTCCATGTACGTTATAGCTTAACCAGACAATTGGCGGCGTATTGGCCGACATAACACCGCCTCCTCCAATCATCTTCGCCAAACGCAAGTTGTTGTTCCGGATGTCCTCCAGTCGCAAAATATTGTTTTCCGAGGAAACATAAGCAACCAACAAAGTTCTGCCTTCATAAGTTTGCCCATATTGTTGCAGCTTCATTACAGACGGTGCAGCAGAAGCAACATGTTTGAAATAATCAACAATTTTCCAGTGCGGCGTAAATTTTGTTCCGACTTTGTATCCCAGGAATTGTTCAGGAGATTGTACCTGGGAGAAAGAACTCGATAGAACAAGCAGGAGTAAAGCAGAAAAAAACAGTTTTCTCATCATGAGCTATTTCGCGGCAATATATTTAATGAAATCGAAACGGAGAGTTCGTAAGCAGCGTAAGTATAACTAAACAATCCATGATGCACACTCTTTTTCCTGTTGATCAAGTTTTTCCAGAAGGATTTAGTTATTATCCTGACTTTATCTCCGCCGAAGAAGAAACATATTTATTAGATCAGATCAAAAAAGTTGAATTGCACGCATTTGTGTTCCAGGGTTTTGAAGCAAAACGGAAAGTGGCAAGTTTTGGATACGACTACAGCTTCGACAACCGACAGCTCACAAAAGGAGAAAAGATTCCCATAGTCTTTCAACCGCTAATTGAAAAAGTTGCAGGAAAGATCTCCGTTCCAGCGCAGGATTTTGCTGAGTTGCTCATTATTGAATATCCCCCGGGAGCGGTGATTAACTGGCACAGGGATGCACCGCCGTTTGATCTTATTTCGGGCATTTCATTACTAAGCGACTGCACTTTCAAATTGCGACCGCACGACAAAGCAAGCCAAAACCGTAAATCAACAATATCATTTACTGCGGCAAGAAGATCGCTTTATACCATCGATGGGCCATCGCGTTCTGAATGGCAGCACAGCACGGCGCCAGTGAAGGAAAGGCGATTTTCCATTACATTGAGAACGCTTAGAAAATCTTAGATCGTCGTTAAGCTTAACTATGTCAACCTTTCTTCTGTTCCTTAGCCCAGGCGTCTTTCAGTGTTACGGTTCGGTTGAATACGAGCCGATGGTAGGTGTCCTTGTTATCAAGCGTAAAATATCCTTTGCGTAAAAACTGAAACCTTTCATCGAGTTTAGCATTCTTCAGCGCCGGCTCGGCATAAGCGGTTGTCACCGTGTGCAGCGAATCAGGATTGATATAATCTTTAAAATCTCCTTCTTCAGCTGATGGATCTTCCACTTTAAAGAGTCGATCGTACAGGCGCACTTCTGCGGTAATCGCGTTGGTCAGTTCCACCCAGTGCAAAGTACCTTTCACGTTAATTCCTGATGTATCATGTCCGCTTTTGCTTTCAGGGAAATAGGTGCAATGCAATTCTGTGACCTCCCCATTTTCATCCTTTATCACTTCATCGCAGCGAATGATGTAGGCGAACTTTAACCGTACCATTCCACCGGGATAAAGACGAAAATATTTCTTCGGCGGATTTTCCATAAAGTCTTCACGCTCGATATACAGTTCTTTCCCAAAGGGAATTTGTCTCACGCCACTGTTCTCATCCTCGGGATTATTTTCGCCTTCCAGCATTTCAACTGCATCAGCATAGTTTGTGATCACAACCTTTAATGGATCAAAAACAACCATTCGCCTCAATGCTATTTTGTTCAAATGCTCACGAACGCAGTATTCAAGCAGTCCAACATCTGCCACATTATCTCTTTTGGCAATGCCTGCTCGCTCACAAAAATCTCTGATAGCTTCGGGTGTGTAACCACGCCGGCGCATTCCGCTTATAGTCGGCATGCGCGGATCGTCCCAGCTTTCCACAAAATTTTCCTGCACCAGTTGCAGCAACTTGCGTTTGCTCATCACCGTATAGGAAAGATTTTTCCTTGCAAACTCATATTGTTTCGATGGAAACGTTTCCAGATGTTCCAGCAGCCAATCATACAATTCCCGATGCGGAACAAACTCCATTGTGCAAAGAGAGTGTGTTACTTTTTCGATGCTGTCGCTCGGTGGATGCGCCATGTCGTACATTGGGTATATGCACCACGCGTCGCCCGTGCGGTGATGGTGTGCTCGCTTGATGCGGTACAGCACAGGATCTCGCATAATCATGTTGGGTGAAGCCATGTCAATTTTCGCACGAAGTACTCTTGCCCCATCTTCGTATTTCCCGGCACGCATGTCTTCAAAAAGTTGCAGGTTTTCTTCTATTGTTCTCTCCCGATACCGACTATTTTTTCCCGGCTCTGTTGGCGTTCCTTTCTCTGCTGCAATTTCTTCCGATGTAGAATCGTCTACATATGCGAGTCCTTTCTTTATCAGTCTTACTGCAAACTCGTATAACTGCTCAAAGTAATCAGATGCATAATGTTCGTTTTTCCACTCAAATCCCAACCAACGTACATCTTCCTTAATGCTGTCCACGTATTCAGTTTCTTCTGTAGTTGGATTTGTGTCGTCAAAACGCAAGTTGGTATACCCACCATATTTTTTTGCCAAACCAAAATTCAGACAAATGGAAGTGGCATGCCCGATGTGCAGATAACCATTTGGCTCCGGAGGAAAGCGTGTTACGATCGAGCTGTACTTACCGCTTTTCAGGTCTTCTTCAATGATTTCTTCTATAAAATTCAATGCTTTTTCTTCAGCCATGCGGCAAAGGTAAGTTGTGAGGTCAGAACCGTGAATTAGATCATTCGACAGATGAGTACGGGAGCAATTAAGACTTCATTGGTTTTAATTTTGATGTAACAGTTCCATATGGCGTATATAGATTACTACAAAGTTTTAGGTGTAGATAAAAGCGCTTCGACAGAAGACATCAAAAAAGCCTATCGAAAACTTGCACGTAAGTATCACCCTGATCTGAATCCAAACAATTCTGAGGCGCACAAAACTTTTCAGCAGATTAACGAAGCAAACGAGGTACTCAGTGACCCCGAAAAGAGAAAAAAGTATGATCAGTATGGAGAAAATTGGAAGCATGCGGAAGAGTTTGAGAAACAGCGAGCAGCCCAAGGTGCATCAGGGAGGTATGGGGGCGGACAGCCATTCGGTGGAGCTGGTTTTGATGATTCGAGCTTTGGTGAAAGTGGCTTCTCTGATTTCTTTGAATCGTTGTTTGGTGGTGGCGGCGCAAGGCAGGGCGGCAACGTGAAGTTTCGCGGACAAGATTACAATGCAGAATTGCATCTGAGCTTGCGCGACGCTTACGAAACCCACCAAAAAATTCTCACCGTCAATGGAAAGCAGATTCGCATCACTATTCCTGCCGGCGTGGAGAACGGGCAGGTGATTAAATTGAAAAACCATGGCGGCCCTGGTGTAAACGGTGGACCGAACGGCGATTTATACATCACGTTTGTAATTGAAGAAGACGGGCAGTTCCGGAGATCAGGAAATGATCTTTTTTCGAATGTAAATCTCGATCTGTACACAGCGGTTTTAGGCGGCGATATTTTTGTAGACACCTTTAGCGGAAGAATAAAGTTGTCGGTGAAACCTGAAACGCAGAATGGAACTAAGGTGCGACTCAAAGGGAAAGGTTTTCCCGTGTACAAGCAGGAAGGACAGTTTGGCGATTTGTATGTCACATACCAGGTCACCATTCCAACCGGTCTTTCTGAGAAAGAAAAAGAACTTTTTACTGAACTTTCAAACCTGAGACATGGAAAATGAGCAGCTGATAACAGCAGACGAACTTTGTTTTCATTATAATATGGATCAAAGTTTTATTGAAGCGCTGAATGAAGCAGGATTGATACAAGTCACTACTGTGGAAGAAAAATGTTTTGTGCATCCTTCGCAATTGCACGACCTGGAAAGATTCTCTCGCATGCATTACGAACTCCAAATAAACATAGAAGGCATCGAAGCAATTGCACATTTGCTGAAACGAGTGGAACAAATGCAAAATGAAATGAATCAACTTGCCAGCAGGTTAAAAATATACACCTCTGACTAATTCTCGGTGGTCGCTTTAGCTTTCATGACGTACTTTGGCAGACGACTTCTTTAGCATGAGAAACATCTTAACTATAATTCTGCTGACATGTGGCCTCTCCGCATTTTCTCAATCTGATTCGTTTTATCTGTTCAAACCTGCACGTGTTTTCGACGGCGAAGCCATGCACAACGATTGGGTTGTTCTCGTTCATGGAAACAAAATAGAACAGGCAGGTGCAATGACTTTTAAGCTTCCTGCCAATACGAGAATTATAGAACTGCCAAACAGCACGTTGCTTCCAGGATTAATCGAGGGACATTCTCATTTGTTTTTGCATCCGTACAACGAAACGTCCTGGAATGACCAGGTACTGCGGGAAAGTCGTCCGGAAAGAACGGCAAGAGCTGTAAACCATGCACGAGCCACACTTTTGGCAGGCTTCACCACTGTTCGTGATTTAGGAACTGAAGGAGCTATGTATGATGATGTGGGATTGAAACGAGCGATTGAAAAAGGCGTCATTCCCGGCCCGCGGATGATTGTGGCCACGAGAGCCATTGTTGCAAAAGGAACATACGGACCGAAATTCAATAATCCGGATATTGATCTTCCGCAGGGCGCAGAAGAAGTTGCTGGCATAGAAGACATGACAAATGCCGTGCGCACGCAGATTGGCAAAGGCGCTGATATAGTTAAAATCTACGCAGATTATCGCTGGGGAAAAAATGGTGAAGCAATGCCGACGTTCAGTACGGAAGCAATAGCATGGGCTGTTGCCATTGCTAAAAGCGGCGGTCGCGAAGTGGCGGTGCATGCGTCAACAATAGAAGGAATGAAGCGGTCCATTGCTGCCGGCGTGAACACGATTGAACATGGCGACGACGGCACGCCTGAAGTGTTTAAATTGATGAAGGAAAAAGGAGTTGCGCTCTGTCCTACTCTTGCTGCAGGCGATGCTCTGGCACAGTATAGCGGCTGGAAGAAAGGTGTTGATCCTGAGCCTGCACGTATTACTGCAAAGAAGAAATCTTTTGCCGCTGCGTTGCAATCAGGTGTTTCCATTTGCATGGGTGGCGATGTTGGTGTGTTTCCTCATGGCGAAAATGCACGTGAGATGGAGATGATGGTAGAATATGGAATGACACCGCTGAATGTCTTAAAGTCTGCAACTGCCGTGAATGCCGATGTATTTGGATATGGAGATAAGATTGGACGAATTCGGAAAGGATTACTCGCCGATGTTATTGCCGTTGATGGTGATCCATCTGCGGATATAAAGAATGTAACACGTGTTGTATTTGTCATGAAGGATGGAAAAATTTACAAGCAGCTATAGCACTCCTTTTGTGCTAGGCAAAGTATTCTTGAATGGGTCTCTCTTTACAGCCATTTTGATCGCTTTTGCGAACGCTTTAAAGATTGCTTCAATCTTGTGATGCTCATTTTCTCCGCGACACTCAATATTTAGATTACACTTAGCAGCATCAGAAAATGACTTAAAGAAATGAAAGAACATTTCAGTCGGAACATCGCCAACCTTTTCACGTGAAAAATCTGCATTCCACACAATCCAGTTTCTTCCTCCAAAGTCTATCAACACTTTAGCCTCAGCCTCATCCATCGGAAGAGCAAAACCATATCGTTCAATTCCTCTCTTGTCGCCCAGCGCTTTTGCAATCGCTTCGCCTAACGCAATGCCCGTATCTTCTACTGTGTGGTGTTCATCGATCTGCAGATCGCCTTTAGCTGAAATTTTCAGATCTATATTTCCATGCCGCGCCACCTGGTCAAGCATATGGTTGAAAAATTCCAGACCGGTATTGATCTCTGCTTTGCCTGTACCATCAAGATCAATATCAATGGTGATCTGGGTCTCATTCGTTTTCCGTGTGTGTTGCACTGTTCGTCTTGTCTTTGTTAGGAACTCATAAATTTCTTTCCAGTGCTGCGTTTCCAGTGCAACAGCGTTATTCAATTCCTCAGCCGATGATGTAATTTCTTTGCTCCCCAGATTTGGGTTGTTTTTCAGCCAAATTGCTTTGCAACCCAGGTTCACGGCAAGCTGCACGTCGGTTATTCGGTCGCCAATTACAAACGAGTTCCGAATGTCATAAGCAGGATTGTTCAGATAGTCAGTAAACATGCCTGTGAGAGGCTTTCTGTTGGGAGAATTGTCTTCAGGAAAACTCGGATCAATTAACTCTTTTGAAAAAATCACACCTTCATTGGCAAAACTGCTCATGATAAGATTGTGCACCGGCCAAAACTTTTCTTCAGGAAATTTCTCAGTACCTAATCCATCCTGGTTCGTTACAAGGACCAACTCATAATCAAGTTCCTCAGCGATTTTGCTCAGGTACTTAAAAACATGCGGATAAAAAATCAGCTTATTGAACGAATCAATCTGGTACGTCGGCGGAAATTCGTTAATAAGGGTGCCATCGCGATCGATAAAGAGAACTTTCTTCATGGAGTTACCTCGCTATTTCAATGTTTGAATTGGTTTAGAACTTTAATCCTTATGCTTGTTTTTTCCGGGGATTTTGGGGTGATCTTTAGTGCTTAAAAAGTTTTCAGGCGTTTACTTCGCAAATTTTTGCAGCTGCTGAATCACCCTCTCGTTTTCCGTTGGCGTTCCAACAGTTATCCGTAAACAACCTTCACACAAAATCACATTGCTTCTGTTTCGTACAACGATGCCCCTTTCTTTCAAATATCTGTATACGGCATTCGCATCATCCATTTTTACCAGTAAAAAATTCGCATCCGAGGGATAGACCTTTTGCACGAAAGGCAATTGCCCCAATTGTTCTTTTAAAAGTTCCCGTTCACTGACAGTTTCTTTAATCATTGCATTCACATCATCCAAATTATCGAGAGCTTTTAGTGCAAGTTCCTGCGTTGCTTCGTTGATGTTGTACGGCGGCTTTATTTTGTTCAGCACCTCAATAACTTTTTGCGATGCAAACAACATTCCCAGCCGTAGCCCGGCAAGTCCCCATGCCTTAGAAAATGTCTGCATCACACCAAGATTGGGATACTCATTGAGTTCCGCGAGAAAAGAACGATGACGGCTGTAGTTAATATAAGCTTCATCAAGAACAACGATACCAGAGAAATTATTGAGGATTAATTCTATGTCCTCCCGCTCCAGGTTGTTACCTGTCGGATTGTTGGGTGAGCATAAGAAAATCAGCTTTGTTTTGGCGTCAATTGTCTGCTCTAATGCCTCAAGGTCCAGTTGAAAATTTGGAAGCAACGGAACTTCTTTCACTTCCACATCGTTCACATTTGCACTCACTTCATACATGCCGTAGGTCGGTGGGCAAATAATAACGTTGTCTTCCTTCGGCTCACAAAAGCACCGAATTAACAGATCAATACATTCATCGCTGCCATTGCCAAGAAATATATTCTCCGTAGCCGCATTTTTTATCGTGCTGATTTTCTGCTTCAACTTCGATTGTAACGGATCCGGATACCTGTTGTACCACTTTGTGAGTGGTGAACCAAAGCTGTTTTCGTTCGCATCGAGAAAAATATCAGCCGTGCCGCTGTATTCACTGCGTGCAGAGGAATAAGGTTTTAAATTCTTTACATTTTCCCTTACCAGACCATTTAAATCAAACATGTTTTTTAATTTCTGTTCATGCGAATTTTAACAGCGTTCGAATGTGCCTCAAGTCCTTCAGCTTCTGCCATGCGCATAACCGCTTCGCCAATTTCCCTTAATCCATCCGGCGATAATTTTTGATAGGTGATTTTTTTTACAAAACTGTCCAAACTCACACCGCTGTATGCTTTGGCAAATCCATTCGTAGGTAAAGTGTGATTGGTGCCACTTGCATAATCGCCGACACTTTCAGGAGAATAGTTACCAATAAATATCGAACCCGCATTTTTGATTTGCTCCCCAATTTTATCACCATTTCTACAGGCAAGTATAAGGTGTTCAGGTGCGTATTCATTGACTAACTCTACCGCTTCATCTAAACTGCTGATGATAATAGATTTACTGTGTTCCAGCGGCTTCTCCGCAATCGTCTTTCTTGATAAGTTAGCCAACTGAATCTCGATTTCATCATTCACTTCCTTCACAAATGCTTCGCTCGTACTTACCAGAAGTACCTGGCTGTCTTTGCCATGTTCAGCCTGCGACAACAAATCCGCTGCAACAAAACTTGCCTCTGCAGTTTCATCGGCAAGTACACACAGCTCACTGGGGCCAGCAGGCATGTCGATGGCAATCCCGTCCATTTGCACCAGCTGTTTGGCGGCAGTGACATATTGATTTCCCGGTCCAAAAATTTTATAAACAGCCGGAATGCTTTCCGTGCCATATGCCATGGCAGCAATGGCCTGTGCACCACCTGCTTTAAATATTTTGCCAACACCCGCAAGCTTAGCACAAAAGAGAATCGCCGGATGAATTTTACCCTCCCAATTTGCCGGAGTACACAAAATTACTTCTCTGCATCCGGCAAGCTTTGCTGGAATTGCCAACATCAAAACAGTTGAAAAAAGCGGCGCGGTTCCACCCGGGATATATAATCCAACTTTTTCAATGCCGACGTTCCTTCTCCAACATTCAACCCCGGGCATGGTTTCGATTATTTCTGTTGCATCAATTTGCTTCGCATGAAAAGTTTCGATGTTGTGTGCAGCACGGTGAATAGCGTTTTTCAATTCATCCGGTAAGTGCCCCGCGCCAATTTCAATTTCTTCTTTTGTTACTTCAAAATTTTCCAAAGCAATTCCGTCGAACTTTTTTGTGAAAGCACGCACTGCTTCATCGCCGTTTTGTTTTACTTCGTTCAAAATCTCTGTTACAGAGCGCAGCACAGCTGAATTGTTAACATACGGTCGTTGAAGCAAGGCCTTCCATTCTTTTCTATCCGGATTAACAACAACTTTCATAGAAGCGATTTTTTTATTATTCGCAATCTCACACAATCATCTTTTCTATCGGAACAACTAAAATCCCCTGTGCACCCGCTGCTCTTAACTGTTCAATTTTTTCCCAAAACTCATCTTCATTAAGTACACTGTGCACAGAACTCCACCCTTCCTCTGCAAGTGGCAGAACAGTCGGTGCTTTCATCCCCGGCAACAGTTTGAATATTTCATCCAGGGCGTTGTTCGGAGCATTGAGCAACACATATTTATTGTTTTTCGCTTTTTTAACTGCCCTTATTCTGAAAAGCAATTGATCGAGAATTTTTTTCTGTTCATCCTGCAATTCGTTAGTCGCAATTAAAACTGCCTGGCTTTTCAAAATAGTTTGCACTTCTTTCAGCCCATTCATAAATAAAGTGGAACCGCTGCTCACCAGATCACACACTGCGTCTGCAAGACCAATGCCCGGTGCCAGCTCGACAGAACCGCTGATCTCATGTATCTCCGCGTTGAGATGATTTTGCTTCAAAAAGTTTTTCGTGAGCACCGGATAACTGGTCGCTATCTTTTTGCCGTCCAAAAAACCCGGGGATCCGTACTCATCATTCTTTTTTACTGCAATGGATAATCTGCATTTACCAAACCCAAGTTGCTCCACAACAGAAACTGCTTTTTCTTTTTCGTGTAAGACGTTTTCTCCCACAATGCCAATGTGTGCTACGCCGTCTTCTACATACTGCGGAATATCATCGTCCCTTAAAAAATATACTTCGATAGGAAAGTTGTCGGCCGTGCTTTTTAATTGATTGTGTCCATTCCTGATACCAATGCCACAATCTTTTAGCAGATGAATGCTGTCGTCGTGCAGCCTTCCAGACTTTTGAATTGCGAGTTTTAAAATCATTTGTTTATAAAATTTATGTCAATAAAACGCCACATTAGAAAAAAAAAGGCTCACCGTGTGGTAAGCCTGAATATGTTTATGCACTACATCAACAGCTCACCAAAAGGCAAGATGAGAATGATGATGTGTATGTAATGAATAATTCATTTGCGATGCAAAAATAGTCAGCTGAAATTTTCCGACAAATGATTTTACATAGTTTCTGTTAATACCTGGCAAAAGATGCACGTGAACCTGCTAATGCTGCATCTACCCTAAGTTTCTGCCCCGCCGTAAACATATACATACAACCGTCGTAGGTATAATCCATGTAGTTCATCGTCATCTCGTGGGTAAACCCGGTAGTATTCACCGGGCAGGTAATCTCAATTGGATCTGGGCAGCGATAGTTGGCAGTTTTGTGCGGCGGCGTGTCATCTACCTGATCGTTTCCACAAGTGGCATCTCCCCAAATGTGTCTCAGGTTCAGCCAATGACCGATCTCGTGGGTTGCAGTTCTGCCGAGATCATAATTGGTGGTGTATGTGCCCTGCGGATATTCTTTTTTACTTCCGAAAGCAGAGTAAAGAATAACAACCCCGTCTGTGGCAGCTTTGCCTCCTGGAAATTGCGCATATCCAAGTAGGTTTTGACCAAGATTGCACACCCAGATATTCAGATATTTGGAAGGATCCACAGCATCATCCCCACCACGTTTACTGTATTTAACTCCATCGTCTGTTCCAAAAGATTTTTTGGATGTGGTAACAGTTCGCACCCCTGCCAAAGTAAACTGAATATCCATGTTGCCGTTTACAGTTTTAAATTCTGTTTGACTCACATTGTTGTTGTCCGTATTTGATGCAGAAAAATCCTGGTTCAACACCTTGATCTGAGACTGAATTTGTGCCAGCGAGATATTTTGTGCCGGCGTGTTGTACACCACATGGACAAAGACGGGGATGGTAATCGGACCCGTTCTGGGACTGGTCTTTGCTTTTCGACGATAGGCTTCAGTGAATGATTCTATCTCAGCCATTCGGGCGGCAAGTGTAGGGTCTTCAGCCAATTGCTGTTGCAATACTTCCTGAGTTCCGCAATAACGGTCAGCAATAGCCGGAACTGGTTCAGATGTCTCTGCTGTCTTATCAGACTTCTGGCAGGAAAACAAAACGAGTATGCCTACGACCGCATACAATCGAAAGTACTTTATGGTTAGATGTTTTTGGATGGAAGAATAGTTGTTGTGTTTGGCTAATGAATGTATGCTTTTTTCTAACTATTTGTAAAAAGTTTTTATGGAAGCGAGCATTGGCTCCGCGTTAACTAAGGAAACAGGAATTTTGTGTGAGTGAAGTCTCTTTTTACGACTATTTCATTTATCCTTTTTAGTTTTTGGCTGCATGCGCAAAAGGTTGAGTCAATACACTTCAACCTGTATACGGATAGCCTGAAAAAAGGATTTTACAATTACATCAATGTAGATGGAAAGACAACTGACGGCCAATGGCTGCCCCTCACTGATAAAGAGCTAAAGCTGTCAGCAAACGCGGGTCGTTTTGAGGGAAATGATCTTTTCATTGACAGTTCCTATACCGCAGATTCAGTTAACATCAGAGCTGAATTGAAGGCAAATTCATCCGTTTGGAAAGAAACCGTAATCTACATCCGCAAACGCGGGTTTACCGAACCGCTTAAAACCGACGAAGAAATCTTCGGCGACATGAAAAAGGAGAAAGTGAAGACTAAAGTCAAAACGAAGAATTAGCTCCTCCTCTTTGCATCCGGACTAGTGCTCCATTTTTTTTGCATCCTCCAAAAACTTGGCAAGCCCAATATCTGTCAAGGGATGTTTTAATAATCCAAGAATTGGTTCAAGCGGACAAGTGCACACGTCAGCACCTGCGGCGGCGCAACGTACAATATGATTGGGGTTGCGAATTGAAGCTGCGAGTACTTGTGTCTTGAATCCCTGTACGGAATAAATCTGAACTATTTCTTCCACGAGTTGCACGCCGTCCCATCCCGTGTCGTCAATGCGACCGATAAATGGTGACACGTAAGCTGCACCTGCTTTTGCAGCAAGTATCGCTTGTCCGACGGAAAAAACCAATGTGCAATTCGTGCGAATGCCGTTGTCAGTAAACCACTTCATGGCCTTCACACCATCCTTTATCATGGGAACTTTTACCACTATGTTTGGATGAATTGCTGCCAGCTTTTTGCCTTCTTCCACTATGTCGTTAAAGCTTGTTGATAGCACTTCAGCACTAATGTCTCCGTCCACCATTTCACAGATCGTTTTATAGTGCTGGTAAACCGCTTCCTGCCCTTTAATGCCTTCCTTTGCCATCAGCGATGGATTGGTAGTGATACCATTTAAAATTCCAAGCTCATTTGCTTCACGTATCTGATCGAGATTTGCGGTGTCTAAGAAGAATTTCATGAAGATTCCTAATTTTTAAATGTCAATTTTCAATTTATTTGTTGCCGTCCTCCGTGAGGCGCCCAAGATTTTAGTTAGTTCAATCGCTTCAGCAATGATGCTGCTGAGTTTTGCCGCAGAAAGCAGATTACCGTCTCGAATGATCTCCAGCCAAAAAACAGATTCATCCATCTCTTCCAAAGCGATACTGAGCTTGGCAACAAAACTTTTCTTGGTTTGGGCATTGCAAGATGCTCGATAGTTCGCTGCCGCAGAGAAACCTGATTTCAACAATTGAAATTCAATTATAGAAGATAATTTCGAAGATGGTAACGCTTCGCACAATGGAGGAAGACGCAATGCGAAAGCTCTTAACCGCTCCTGAAGTTGATTTCTGTCCATAGACAATTGAAAATCTGCAATTGCCAATAAAAAAAGGCAGGCTACTTACATCGCACCGCTACAACCGCCTACCCTTGCTACCTTCCGATCCTGGGGGAGTTCAGCAGGAGCTGGCCGTGCAAGACCTGCCGGTGCAAAAATATGGATTAACCTCATTCGATTAACTGACTTCTGTAAAATTTGGGAGTGCTAACAAGCACTATTTTTGCGCAAATTTTGAAATCGGAAATGCGCCGCCATTTCTGTAAAAACAATAAAACATAACCAGATGAATTTACACGAGTACCAGGCAAAAGAGCTTTTGCAAAAATTTGGAGTTCGCGTTCAGGAAGGAATTGCAGTAAGCACGCCGCACGATGCGGAAGAAGCTTACCGTCAAATCAAAACGACTTATGGCAGTCCTTTCGCAGTGGTGAAAGCTCAAATACATGCAGGCGGTCGCGGTAAGGGAAAGATTAGGGAAACTGGTATCAACGGCGTAAAGGTGGTAAAGTCGCTCGATGAAGTTTGCGAAGTGGCGCAAAAGATGTTAGGCAATACTTTGGTTACGCTGCAAACTGGTGAGGCAGGAAAAGTGGTGAACAAAATATTGATCGCACAGGACATGTACTATGATGGTCCTCACGAGAGAAAAGAATTTTACTTATCCATTTTACTCGACAGAACAAAAGGACAGAACGTGATCATGTACAGTACGGAGGGGGGAATGAACATTGAAGAAGTGGCGCACAAAACGCCGGAAAAGATTTTCAAAGAATGGGTATTTCCCGGCGCTGGTTTGCAAGGCTACCAGGCGAGAAAAATTGCTTTCAATTTTGGTTTGAAAGGTGAGGCGTTCAAGAACATGGTGAAATTCGTCACGAGTCTTTACAATGCCTACTGCAGCCTCGATTGTTCCATGCTTGAAATTAATCCGCTCTTCAAAGCTTCAGACGATCAGATAATAGCAGTGGACTGCAAGATGAATCTGGATGAAAATGCATTGATGCGGCATCCGGATCTTGCGGCGATGAGAGATATAAGTGAAGAAGATCCAACAGAAGTGGAAGCAGGAAAATACAACCTGAACTTTGTGAAACTCGATGGCAACGTCGGCTGCATGGTGAATGGTGCAGGGCTGGCGATGGCAACAATGGATATGATTAAGTTGAGCGGCGGCGAACCCGCAAACTTTCTCGATGTAGGTGGTACTGCCAATGCACAGACAGTGGAAGCAGGTTTCAGAATCATTCTCAAGGATCCAAAAGTAAAAGCCATTCTGATCAACATTTTTGGCGGCATCGTCCGTTGCGACCGTGTGGCACAAGGGGTCATTGATGCATACAACAACATGGGCAATATTAATATTCCCATCATTGTGCGACTTCAGGGCACCAATGCGGAAGAAGCCAAGAAGTTGATTGATGAAAGCGGATTGCGGGTGCAGTCAGCCATTTTGCTCAGCGAAGCAGCAGAACTGGTGAACAAGGCTGTTGCTGCATAGTAAAAAGTGGGAGATATAATTTGAAGGGTTGCCGATGTGCAACCTTTCTGTTTTTCACACCCTTCGCTTAATCACAATTTTCCCGGCGCCGTGTGTCGATGATGTATTGAATCTTCCACTCACCATTCAACTTCACCAGTTGAAAGCTGTTCACCCCGCAGTGACTGAATTTGTCACCTAAAAAAAACTTATAGGGCGTCCATACAGCTGCCAGGTTCGCATCTATTTTGACGCTTTTGAATTCAATCCTTTCATCATAGACATCTGCGTGCGGCTGCGTCACACCCACAAGAAAAGAGTCAATTGGCTCGGTTCTCACTTCGGTTTTCCCGTCGCGCCTGTTAACAATTGTTTGCAGAATAGCTGTCGGTGCAAAGGCAGAACGGATGACAGAACTGTCACTTTTGCGTATGCCATCGAACATCTTGTTTATCGTTGCTTTAACAGCATCTTCATCGTTCTGCGCAAACGCTGCCACGTTAAGAATTAATAATGTTAATACTGCTGAAAACCGCATCAGATCAGGCTTTTTGGGATAATTCGGCCGCATGTTTGTCGTTAAAGATAAAAAACAGCCATGAAATTCAATCTTCTATCCTTAATGCTTGCAGTGGTTGTAGTCTTCACTGCCGTGAGTTGTACCCCAAGTCAATATGCCACCGATGATCGCTACGACAGAGATCGCCAGATTGGCAATCGCGTATATATTGATGACCCCTATCGTGGCACCGTGGTGCTCGAAAGAGACCCTTACACTGGTCGCTACTACGATGTAACAAATAGCTATGGATATGGATATGGTAGCAGGTACTCACCGTATGGTTATTCACCATATGATTACGATCGCCGCTATTCACGCAGCTATGACAGAACTTATCAGCAACAAAGACCTCAGGAGACTCAGCAACAAAGAGAAGACAGATCTAACCGAAGGGAAGATGCGAGAAGAAAAGTGCTGGGTAACTAAAGATTAAGTAATTAATCTATGAAAAACCACTATTGAACGTGAGGCTTCGGTCTCACGTTTTTTATTGATAGAAAAACTGAGATTTAAGCGACTTTAGACCTTCTATTTTTGCTTTGAACTGTCGGCGCACGAAACAGTAACTTACTTCGGTTTGCAACATGCAACAGAACTTAGAAAATCGTCGTTTTTAAAAACGTGTTAATTGCTTTGTGGTTATTGATTTGGTTGATTTGAAACGTTAAACATCCATCGAACGCCAAACTTGTCTTTACACGTTCCCCAATAGCCCCAAAATTCATCATGCGGAGTAACAGCGTCCGAAGAATCTATTGAGAGTTCTTTATACAGACGGTCTGCTTCTTCTTTCGTGTCTGGGTTCAAACTGATAGTAACATTGTTACCCTCTACTAATTTGTGCCCCATACTTTCAAGTACATCAGTCGCCATTATTTCTGTACCATCAAGTATAGGTAGGGCAACGTGCATCACTTTATTCTTTTCTTCGTCTGAAAGTTCGGGCATTCCGGGTTGCGCAGGAATGTCCTTCATTTTCATTATCGGCGTTGTAAACTCTGTTCCAAAAACCTTCTTGTAGTAATTGAAAGCCTCTTCGGCGTTTCCGTTAAAATTCAGATAGATTGCCACGTGTGCCATTGAATTCTTTTTTAGTTTTTGATTGCTTTAATCGTCCCGCTGTTCCGCAGAGCCCATAACCGTGGCGCCATTGCGTTAGTGGTGATTTTTCCAGGTCCGTCGCTCCCGCTAGCCATCTTACTTAATGTATCCCAAAATCTTCAGCATGCTTTGCGCCGACTGCTGTTTTGCATACACCCAGTCAATCAGCTTTCCGTTCTTGTCGTACTCAATGATCACATGCTTTGGGGACGGAATGAGGCAGTGCTTAATGCCTCCATATCCGCTGATCTGATCCTGGTACGCGCCGGTATGAAAAAAGCCCACGTACAACGGTTCATCACCATTAGTTTTAGGCAAAAAGACTTCATTAATGTGTTCTTCCGAATCGTAGTAGTCGTGACTGTCGCACGTGATGCCGCCAAGCACTACCCGCTGATATTCCTGGTCCCATTTGTTTATGGGCAGCATCAAAAACTTTTCTCCGATGCCCCAGGTATCAGGAAGCGTGGTGATGAATGACGAATCAATCATATACCACGTTTCGCGGTCGTTCTGCGCTTTCTGTCCGATCACGCTGTAGATGTGCGCCATGCTTTCCCCAACTGTGTAGCTGCCAAACTCGGTAAATATGTTCGGCATTTGCACCTTGTTTCTTTTGCAGGCAGCTTTAATGTTGCTCACAATCTCATTGATCATGAACTGGTAGTCGTACTCAAAACCAAGCGAATGCTTAATCGGAAATCCACCACCAATGTTCAGCGAATCCAGCTCAGGACAAATTTTTTTCAGCTGGCAGTAAAGATTGATGATTTTATTTAACTCCGACCAGTAATAGATATCATCTTTAATGCCTTTGTTCAAAAAGATATGCAGCATCTTCAGCTGAAACTTGTTTTCGTAACCTTCTATATGGTCAACATAAAACTCGAGGATGTCTTTTGCCCTTATGCCTAACCGTGAGGTGTAAAAAGGAAACGTAGGCTCTTCTTCCGCAGCAACACGAATGCCCAGTTTGAAAGGCTTCTTCACCGAGCGGCGATAAGCCTGCAGTTCCTCTTTGTTATCCAAAATCGGGATCACATTTTCAAAACCGCTGTTGATCATTTGCGCAATGCGGCGGGTATAATTCTGTTGCTTGAAGCCATTGCAAATGATGTATGTGTCTTTTGTGATCAATTTTTTCTCAAATAGCTTCTTCACAATTTCAAGATCATATGCATACGACGTTTCAATGTGTATGCCGTGCTCCAGCGCTTCTTCCACTACAAAAGAAAAGTGAGAACTTTTGGTGCAGTAACAATAAAAATATTCGCCTTCGTATTTGTGCTTTTTCATGGCCTTGGCGAACATTTCCTTCGCCTTGTTTATCTGCATACCGATTTTCGGTAAATACGAAATTTTGAGTGGGGTGCCGTACTTTTTAATCAGCGCCATCATATCAAGACCATTGAAATGAAGGCAGCAATTTTTTACTTCTAAACCGGGCTGGGGGAAATTAAATGTCTGCTGAACAAGATCCATGTAGGAGTTGTTCATCGTCGTCAAAGAGATATCGGCCAATGTTTGTTCATTTTGCGCAAAAGTAAAGTTGATAATTGAAAATGCTGGCTATAATTGCTGAATACGTGAATGAGAAAACCCAGTCCGTCGCTCAACTATCATACAAACATAGGAGACAGAAATATCGGCCGGGATATACATTTGCCCAATGTTCAACTGAACATATTGCTTTCGGCCACCGACGGATCAGCTATAAAAAATTAATTTGATATTATTGGAAAACACTTATTTTAGTGTTCTCGAACGAAAATTAACCGTCCAAGCTATCTGCTGAAAACCAACGATACGTTTCTCTCCAATCCTTATTAACCACTATTTCTCCCGCAAACGCGGAGAAGGTCTATCCCTACGGCAACGATTGCTGATCCTCCCCCATTGAAGCGTAAATCGCATCCCTAAAAGGCTGGCAACCTGATAAGCACCAACCGCAAAAAGCGGAACAACATCCTTTACGCCAACAATGGGAACAATAATATTTCCTCAAAACACTTTCACACCGGTGCGTGCTGCTTGCCAATGCACCTGGTTTTTCCTCATTGCCGACACACCACCTCCATAAATTTCTTCTGCAATTCAATTCCTCCAATAACCAGCCACTGTCCTTGAACGAACCCTCTCTAAACAAAAATTCTAATCTTAAACGAACATTATGATTACAACTAAACCAAATGAAGGCTGTTGTAGAAACTACAAAAACAGCCGAACACGGAACGCTACTCCGTGGATTTTCACATTGGTGCTGATGCTGATGGGAATGACCGGCTTTGGTCAGATTACAATTGATGGGAAGCCGGGCGACTGGTGCAGTGTTCTATTTGGCACAGCCAGCAACACCGTTCCGATTAAAAAGTATTTCAGAGACGACCTCGGCGGAGACCGTATTTGGAATGGCGGTTCTGTCAGCGATCCGATCAGCAAATGGGCGTGGCAAACAAAGGATCCTAACGATAAAAATAACATCAAGAATGCCGGTGTTGCCTACATACCAAATTCAAATGGCGGTACTTTATATTTCTTTGCTGATCGATATGCTAATAACGGGGACGCTTCAATAGGTTTTTGGTTTCTGAAAGGTTATGTGGAACCCTTGCCCGGAGGCACTTTTACTGGGACGCACACCGAAGGCGACATTTTACTGGTCAGCCATTTTTTAAATGGCGGATCAAATCCGGATTACAACCTTTATATCTGGACCAATGGTGCACTCCAACCATTGGCAATAAGTGGATGCGGAACCGCGACAGTTGAAGTCAATTCCTCCGCTCAAACGGTTACGCAAACTACATGTTGGAATTACGCTCCAAAGTCTGGCACAAGCCAGGTTTACCCAGCGAATACTTTTTTCGAGGGAAGTCTGGATTTATGTTTGATTGACCTTACTGGATTTGACGCATGCTTTTCTACATTTTTAGTAGAAACATCAAACTCGCAGTCAACCACCTCTGCGATGGAAGATCTACTGATTGGAAGGTTAGGTACTATCCCTGACGATCCTCACTTGACTGGGAGTTCCAGATGTTCTAACGCTAACGATGCGGGACAGTTGACGTTTACCGCCCAGCCCGGCGTAAGCTACTTAATAACAGGAGACAATGGATATACCGCGACAATACCTGCTGGAGCCGGCGGTTCGGTAACGCTGACAGTTACCGCCGGAACCTACTCTATAACAGGTACGTCCGCTGCAGGGTGTGATGCGACCTATGGCCCTGCGGCAGTTTCAATTACTCCAGCCATGACGATGGGTACTTGCTCTGTTCAAAACCCTGCATGCAACGGCGGGACGGGAACTGTCACCGCGGGAGCACTGAGTGGAAGTAGCGGTACCGTGACGTATACATGGAGAAATTCTTCTGGTACACCAGTTGGGAACTCCGCTACGGTTGGAGATTTGCCGGCAGGTACATACACGTTAACTGTAACGGACGCTTGTACGACTCTTACCTGCTCAGTAACAATTTCTGCACCTGCTGCTATGACTCTCGGTACATGCAGTAAAACTGACGCTCCTTGTAACGGCGGTACTGGTACAGTAACCGCAGGTACAGTTGCAAATAATCAGGGTACTGTAAGCTATGTCTGGAGAAATTC
>JAEZJD010000035.1 GCA_023436425.1 Bacteroidota bacterium
GGTAATTAGAACGGTGGCGGAGTGGGGAACTAAAGAAAATTTAATGTTTGTTGTTGGTGCTACTCAGCCAGATGAATTCACCAACATTCGCAACATCGTTCCCAATCATTTTTTGCTCGTCCCTGGCGTTGGTGCACAGGGCGGCAGCTTGAAAGAAATTTCCGAAAGGGCAATGACAAAGGACTGCGGAATTCTTGTCAATGTCAGCCGCGATATTATTTACAATTCTTCGAATGAAAATTTTGCAGACGCAGCGGCAGCCGCCGCTTTGCAGTACCAGCTGGAAATGAAAACGTATCTGCCACACTGAGTTGTTGTCCGCTGTTGAAGTGTCAATCTGGCAAGCTGCACTTTTTGGAATAAGCATTGATGCGATCACTAATCAAATAATAATCAACCAATCAATAATTCAAACTCCATGGTTCAGGAAAAAGGGACAATATCCATCCATACTGAAAATATCTTTCCAATTATTAAAAAGTTCTTGTACTCCGATCACGAAATTTTCCTTCGTGAGCTTGTGAGCAACGCAGTTGATGCAACACAAAAAGTAAAACGTCTTTCAGCCCTCGGACAGTACAATAAAGAGTTGGGTGATCTTACCATACAGGTATCTTTTGATGAAAAGAAAAAGACGCTTACTGTCAGCGACAATGGCATTGGCATGACGGCTGACGAAGTGAAGAAATACATAAATCAAATAGCTTTTTCCGGTGCTACCGAGTTTATGGAGAAGTTCAAGGAAGCTAAAGATGCTAACGAAATAATCGGTCGCTTCGGCTTAGGGTTTTACTCGGCTTTTATGGTGGCCGATAAAGTGGAAATACAAACCCTGTCATACACGGAAGGTGCCGAACCTGTGAAATGGGTTTGTGATGGCAGCACCGAATTTGAAATAACAGAAGGCAGTCGCACCGAACGCGGTACAGAAGTTATTTTATATCTGAACGGCGAATCGGAAGAATTTGCAGATAAATGGAAATTGCAGGAGATACTCGACAAATATTGCAAGTTTTTGCCCGTGCCCGTGCAGCTCGGGACCAAGACAGAAAGCATTGAAGACGGCGTGGACGAAAAAGGTGAAAAGAAGTACACGTCTGTCGAAGTTCCAAACATCATTAACAACACAACACCTATCTGGACAAAGCAGCCGTCTGAACTTACAGATGAAGATTACCTGAAGTTTTATAAAGAGTTGTACCCATTTTCCGAAGATCCTCTTTTCTGGATACATCTGAATGTTGATTATCCGTTCAACCTCACGGGTGTTCTTTATTTTCCCAAGATCAAGAACGATTTGGATCTGCAGCGAAATAAGATCAAGCTTTTCTCGCGGCAGGTGTTCATCACAGACGAGGTAAAAGACATTGTTCCCGAGTTTTTAATGCTCCTGCATGGTGTAATCGACAGTCCTGATATTCCGTTAAATGTGAGCCGCAGCTTTTTACAGGCAGACAGTAATGTGAAAAAAATAAATGGCTATATAACCAAAAAAGTTGCCGATAAACTCAATGAACTTTTCAGAAAAGACCGGAAAGGATACGAAGAAAAATGGAAAGACATTGGTTTGTTTGTAAAGTATGGAATGATTAGCGAAGAAAAGTTTTACGAAAAAGCAAAAGAGTTCGCATTGCTTTCCACTACTAAAAAAGAATACTATACAATTGACGAATACAACGCGAAGGTTAAGGATTTTCAAACGGATAAGAACGGCACAGTAGTTTATCTGTACACAAACGACGCGGAAAGACAACATGCCTATGTGCAATCCGCAGAAAAGAAAAACTATGATGTACTGCTAATGGACTCGCCTCTGGATAATCATTTTATGCAGCAATTGGAAATGAAGCTGGAAAAAATTTCGTTCAAAAGAGTAGATGCGGACGTATTGGACAAGTTGATTGAAAAAGAAGAAGCGGCAAAGCATCAGCTCACGGAAGATGAAGTGAAGCAAGTGAAAGAAATTTTTGAAAAGGCAATAAACGACCCGAATATGAAGGTGGAACTGGAGAGCCTCAGCTCCGATGAAATGCCTGTAAGTATTACTATGGAAGAATGGATGCGCCGCATGAAGGACATGGCGCGAATGGGCGGAAACGGTATGAACTTTTATGGTTCACTGCCCGACAGCTATAAGGTTGCTGTGAATGCAAATCACAAGTTAGTCGACAGGATATTGCATGTAGACGAATCGCATCAAATACAATTGGCTAAGCATGCATATGATCTTGCTTTATTGTCGCAGGGAATGTTGAAAGGTGCCGATCTCACCGCGTTCGTTGAACGGAGTGTGAAGGTGGCGGCAGGGGAGTAGACCCGCGAGTTGCTCTGAAAACTATTAAACCATCGGCAGGTGGTTTTTTTATTGACCTAAATATTTAGTAACCTTACGTTTGTAGGTGTCGAGGTCTTCCAGCGTATCAACTTGGTCAAACTTCTGGAGTTCACCTGAAGAATTTTTTCTTACAAGCAGCACTTTTGCTCCGTTTACGATGGCACTCTTTGCTTTGGTGAAGATTGCATCCAATTCGATTGCATCGTTTAGTATCTACAATTCTTCCACTTTACCTACATCAATCGTGTAATCTTCCATTCGCCGAATTTAGAACGCATACCTGATTTTACAATACGGGAGTTCTGACTGTATTAAGTCAACGAGAGTTTGTACCAACTCACTTTTCAGTCCTCGTTTATACCGCACATTTCTACCTCCCGTTTGGCTGTACTTCACTTCCTGAATTTGTGGCGTCCATAGCACTTCTTCTGCCTTTGGATGCCAGCCCATATTAACTTCGTGCAACTGCTGATTATGTGTAAGAAAAATTACCTCTGCTACCAACTGCTTTTTACTTTTTTCGTTCAGCTTATCATTTATTTCATCAAACAAAATCTTCCAGTCTTCTATCCACCCTTCGTAGTAAACAACGGGAGCAAAATTTACGTCCACATCAAAGCCGGCGTCTACGAAGTCATTAATCACATCAATGCGTTGGCTAATAGGCGAGGTGCGTACATCCACCAATTTACTCATCTTGTGCGGCATCAGGCTAAATCGAATTCTGGTTTTCAGCTGCGGATCGTAGGTAAGCATTTCCCTGTTTACAAATTTGGTTGCAAACGTGAGCTTTGCATTTGGTATCCGCTTAAAAAGGTTCATTAAATCTTTTACATTGTTGCAAATAGCTGCATCGGCGGAACAATCGCTGTTTTCTCCAACCTCATACACCCAATATTTGTCGTCAATATGATCGGGCTGCAGAAACATTCCTTGCTTTGCCGCGTGTCTCGCAATGTAATTGCAGATTTGATCAATGTTTACGAAGATGGTGATGGGATTTGCATAACCTTTCCGGCGTGGCACATAACAATACGAGCATGACATTGTACAGCCGTTGGATTGCGACGGCGCAACAAAGTGAGAACTCCGCGTGTTCGGCCGTGCTGAAAGAGATTTCTTCACGCCGAGAATCAGCACATTTTTTTTAATGCGTGTCCAGTCGTCCACCGAGCCGTGAAATCCATGCAGTTCAGGAA
>JAEZJD010000106.1 GCA_023436425.1 Bacteroidota bacterium
AAAGGAAGGTGAACGCTTTAAAGGACCTGCGAGAGTTTTTGACGGCGAATTTGAACTGATAGCAGGCATTGAATCAGGAAAAGTAAAAGCAGGAGATGTTGTTGTGATAAGATATGTTGGGCCGAAGGGCGGACCGGGTATGCCTGAAATGCTGAAGCCTACTGCTGCTATCATTGGTGCGGGTCTCGGTAGTTCTGTCGCTCTAATCACCGATGGAAGATTCAGTGGCGGCACACACGGTTTTGTTGTGGGACACATTACGCCTGAAGCGTATGATGGTGGAACAATAGCCCTGGTAAATGACGATGATTTGATTGAGATAGACGCAGCAAAAAAGGCCATCAGTTTATACGTTGATGACGCCACAATAGCAGAAAGAAAAGCCAGGTGGAAACAACCAAAGCTGAAAGCAGATAAAGGTGTGTTGTACAAGTATGCAAGAGCGGTAAAATCTGCGGCGGAAGGGTGCGTGACAGACGAAGATTGAAATAAAAAAACACTTATGCAAATAGCAGAACTCACGACATTGGCAGAACCGGTAAAAACATCCCTGCAAAAAAAACTAACGGGGCTGCGGGGAGAAGTCACCGGAAGCGTAGCGGTCATCGATACTCTGCTCAACGAGAACGTCACTACTGTTTTCGGCTATCCCGGCGGTGCTATCATGCCTATCTACGATGCATTGTATGACTACAATGATCAACTACAACATGTACTGGTAAGGCATGAACAGGGTGCCATTCATTCTGCGCAGGGGTATGCACGATCGTCGGGCAAAACAGGTGTGGTGTTTGCCACTAGCGGTCCCGGCGCCACCAACCTGGTAACGGGCCTTGCAGATGCAATGATTGACAGCACACCGGTTGTTTGTATCACCGGACAAGTGTTCGCACATTTACTTGGGACAGACGCATTTCAGGAAACAGACGTCATCAATATCACAACACCCGTAACCAAATGGAATTTCCAAGTGACGGATGCGGAGGAGATTCCCTCAGCGTTAGCAAAAGCATTCTACATAGCCAAAACGGGGAGACCAGGTCCGGTGCTGATTGACATTACAAAAAACGCACAGCTGCAAAAGTTTTCGTACAGCGGTTACTATGAATGCAGACATATCAGAAGTTACCGCCCTAAGCCAAACATCAGGCATTCTTACATTGAACAAGCAGCGGAATTAATCAATAATGCGCAAAAGCCGTTTGTCATTTTTGGTCAGGGCGTGTTATTGGGCAAAGCGGAAAAAGAATTTCAGCACTTTATCGAAAAAGCCGGAACACCTGCTGCCTGGACTATTCTGGGCATGAGTGCCATTCCCACCGATCATCCGCTCGCAGTAGGCATGCTGGGAATGCATGGAAACTACGCACCTAACGTGCTGACAAATGAGTGTGATGTATTGATAGCAGTGGGTATGCGTTTCGATGACCGCGTCACCGGAAGACTCGACAAATATGCAAAACAGTCCAAGGTAATTCACCTCGATATTGACCCTGCAGAAATAGATAAAAATGTAAAGTCAACGGTGCCTGTGTGGGGCGATTGCAAAGAAACGTTGCCGCTGCTTACAAAATTAATTGCGAAGAAAAATCACTCAGGTTGGTTGGAACAGTTTCACCGTCTCAGGCGGGAGGAACAGGAACAATGTATAGCAGCTGAAATGCATCCTGCGGGTGAAATCCTTTCGATGGGTGAGGTCATCAATATTCTTAATGAACTGACAAACGGCGAGGCTATAGTAGTAACAGATGTGGGTCAGCACCAAATGGTGACGTGCAGGTATGCGAAGTTTAATCATCCGAAAAGTAATATCACTTCAGGCGGATTAGGCACTATGGGCTTTGGGCTTCCAGCAGCCATCGGTGCAAAATTCGGAGCATCGCACCGCACTGTTGCTGCTATCGTTGGTGATGGCGGAATACAAATGACGATTCAGGAGTTAGGCACCATCATGCAAAGCGGAGTGGACGTCAAACTGATCATTTTAAACAATCGTTTTTTGGGAATGGTGAGGCAGTGGCAGGAGCTGTTTCATGAGAGGAGATATTCATTCGTTGACATTGCAAGCCCCGATTATGTAACGGTGGCGAAAGGTTATGGTATACAAGGAAGAACTGTGTCAAAGAGGGAAGATCTCAAAAGTGCAATGGAAGAAATGATCAATAGTGAAGGCGCTTACCTTCTTGAAATAATGGTACGAAAAGAGAACAACGTTTTTCCGATGGTACCGCAAGGGTGCAGTGTATCTGAAGTGCGTTTAAAATAAAACCTCGCCAAACATAAAATGATAACTAAAGCAAACAATCATATGCATCCAACACTAGAGAGAGAAGAGTTCACAATCACCGTTTACACAGAAAACCAAATTGGTTTGCTTAACCGTATTGCTATAATTTTTTCCAGACGAAAGATAAATATCGAAAGCATGAATACTTCACCCTCGGAGGTGGACAGCATTCACAGATTCACCATCGTCATTAGTGAAATTGAAGATGTTGTGCGAAAGCTGGTGCGACAAATTGAAAAGCAGGTCGAAGTACTGAAGGCTTATTACAACACTGCTGATGAAATTGTGTGGCAGGAACTGGCTTTGTATAAAGTGCCAACCGATGAAATAGCGGAGAAAGTCAAAGTGGAAAGGCTGCTGCGTGAATTTGGTGCACGTGCAGTAGCAATAAGAAAAGATTACACTGTTTTTGAAACAACTGGACATCGCAGCGAAACCGAGGGACTATTGAAAGTGCTGGAGCCTTATGGGCTGATTGAATTTGTTCGAAGTGCCCGTATTGCTATTATCAAAAGCAGCAGCGGATTTCATGAAAAGATCCGCGAGTTTGACTATAAAGAACCGGGCGAAGAAGTGGTAGAGAATGAATACTTAAGCCACCATGATGAAGTGTTTTCGATGTAAAAACTAAAAAGGGAAATAGAAACACAAAACCTTTCAATTTTAAAATAACAACATGGCAAAATTAAATTTCGGCGGGGTGGAAGAAAACGTGGTCACCCGTGAAGAATTCCCTCTCTCAAAAGCACAGCAGGTGTTAAAAAATGAAGTCGTCGCTATAATCGGTTATGGTGTGCAGGGACCCGGTCAGGCATTGAATCAAAAAGACAATGGCATCGATGTGATCGTCGGTCAAAGAAAAAATTCAAAGTCGTGGGACAAGGCTGTTGCCGATGGCTTCGAGCCTGGCAAAACCTTGTTTGAAATTGAAGAGGCGTTAGAGCGAGGCACCATTATATGTTATCTTCTTAGTGATGCTGCACAAATTGCATTGTGGCCAACAGTCAAGAAGCACCTCACACCAGGGAAGGCGTTATACTTTTCACACGGATTTGGAATTACGTACAACGATCAAACCGGCATTGTGCCACCTGCGGATGTAGATGTGTTTTTGGTGGCGCCAAAGGGATCCGGCACTTCGCTGAGAAGAATGTTTTTGCAGGGACGTGGTTTGAATAGCAGTTACGCCATTTACCAGGATGCAACAGGTCGTGCATTCAAAAGAGTCGTGGCCTTGGGCATTGCAATCGGCAGCGGCTATTTGTTTGAAACAGATTTTAAGAAAGAAGTTTACAGCGATCTTACCGGCGAGCGGGGAACGCTGATGGGTGCTATCCAGGGGATTTTTGCCGCTCAATACGAAGTGCTGCGGTCCAAAGGACATTCACCTTCAGAAGCCTTCAACGAAACAGTTGAAGAACTCACGCAATCGTTGATGCCGCTGGTTGCAGAAAATGGAATGGATTGGATGTATGCCAATTGTTCTACAACTGCGCAACGTGGAGCATTAGATTGGTGGAAAAAATTCAGGGATGCGACGCTTCCTGTTTTCAATGAACTATATGAAAGTGTAGCCGCCGGTAACGAAGCCGCCAAGTCCATCGAAAGTAATAGCAAGGCAGATTACCGTGAAAAGCTGGAAGAAGAATTAAGAGAATTGCGACAAAGTGAACTGTGGCAGGCAGGAAAAACTGTGCGGAGCTTGAGACCCGAAAACGCCCGTATAACACAACCTCCGTTAAAAATATCCGGGAAAGAAAAATTTATTTCAAAGGACAAATCCGTTGTATCTTAATGAGCAATCAGACAGCATCTGTTGGATCACGAACATTGCACTTCGACTTCGATGCGGCGGTGAAAAGATTACGGCACGTGGTAAGTAAAACACCACTGGTGTTGTCTCAAACACTTTCAAGAAGGTACAGCTGCAATGTCTTCTTGAAACGAGAAGATCTGCAAGTTGTGCGTTCCTACAAAATTCGAGGCGCATTTAATATGATGAGCAGTTTGTCAGAGGCTCAGTTGCAGCGAGGCGTGGTGTGTGCCAGCGCGGGCAACCATGCACAGGGTTTTGCCTACAGTTGTAAAATTTTGGGTGTGAGGGGAGTGGTGTTCATGCCTGTGATTACTCCATTGCAGAAAGTGCAGCAAACAAAGTTTTTTGGCGAAGATTATATCGAAATTCGAATGGTGGGGGATACGTTCGATGATTGTGCAGTTGCCGCCAAAACGTTCACCATGCAGAATGGTCTCACCTTTATTCCACCGTTCGATGATTTACGCATTATCGAAGGTCAGGCAACAGTAGCTGTTGAAATTCTGCAAGAGCAATCAGACATTGATTTCCTGTTCGTTCCTGTAGGTGGCGGAGGTTTGGCAGCCGGTGTAGGTTCTTATCTCAAAACGTTTTCTCCGGAAACAAAGATTATTGGTGTAGAGCCGGAAGGTGCGCCATCTATGTCTGTCGCTTTGCGGGCTGGTGAGCCGATGACGCTGGATAAGATTGACAATTTCATAGATGGTGCTGCCGTCCGCCGCGTCGGTGACCTCACGTTTGCAATTTGCGAACAAGTAATAGACGAAATGCACCTTGTGCCTGAAGGAAAAGTATGTTCAACCATTTTAAAATTATACAACGAAAACGCTTTGGTGGTGGAACCGGCGGGGGCTATGTCGATCGCGGCTTTGGAGGATTATGCTGATGTCATAAAAGGGAAGAATGTGGTCTGCGTTGTCAGTGGCAGCAACAATGACATTGCCCGCATGCAGGAGATCAAAGAACGTTCATTGCAATATGAAGGGCTGAAACACTATTTTCTCATCCGTTTTGCGCAAAGACCCGGGGCTTTGAAAGAATTTGTCAATCATGTTCTTGGCCCCACAGATGATATTGTTCGTTTCGAATACATGCAAAAACATGACAAGGAAACAGGTCCTGCCCTTGTTGGAATAGAGTTGCAATCAAAGAGTGATTACATTGGGTTGCTTGATAAATTAAGACACTTTCACTTCCAGTATACCGAGTTAAATAAAGACGATAGTCTGTTTGGCTATATTGTTTGAAAGCTAGCGGGATAAGATACTTGATGTAGCGATAACAGGAGTAAGAAACTTGTAATGGCATGATGAAGCCCTCTATGAAAAATTGTTTTCCACATGTAGGTGAACACTATCGAGATCTGTCAATACCATCCATAGCATGTCTCATTCGTGGCACAGATATTTGATATTCGGTTTTCGTGGAATCTAGTATAGCCCTACCTTAGAAACCTTGAATAATGCCATTACATATACAGAAGAACAGCTGCTCGGTTTAGTGGCACAGGGAGATGAGGGGGCTTTTCGCAAAATCTTTCACCTGCACTGGGACAACATTTACGGAGTTTCTCTCATGCTTACGAAGTCGCCTGCCCTTGCAGAAGATATGGTGCAGGAAATATTCGTCAAAGTCTGGGTGAAAAGAGAGCAGTTAACACAGGTAGAGAATTTTTCAAGTTTTATTTTCATCATTGCGAGAAACCACATATTCGACACCTTGAGGAAGAAGTCGCGTGAGCAGGCGTTTACCAATGAACTTATCAAGTACTTCAAAGCAAGCCCCAACAATCCGGAGCAGGAACTGCTGCAGAAAGAATCAAAACGTCTGCTACAGCAGGCGGTAGATAGTTTGCCTGAGCAACAACGTATTGTTTATAATCTTTCACGGGAAAAAGGTTTGAGGCAGGATGAAATAGCGGAGGAATTAGGAATTTCTCGGAATACGGTGCGGAACCACATGGCAAGGGCGCTCCAAAAAATGAAGGAGTACATTGAGCGAAACTCAGAAGGTTTGTTACTACTGGTTTGTCTTATTGAGGCGATGCTGCCAACTTAAAAAAAATTTATCGCGTCTTGTAGTACATGATTGTTTTTGGTGCGTCTTCACCAGAGCAAATTTTTTATGAGCCGATTTGATGAACTATGGGACGGATATCTCGCTGATCGATTGACTACTGCCGAAGTGACGGAAATGCTGGATATCATGAGTAAAGACGATAAATCTTTAGACGCCGGCATAACATCCTTATTAAACGGCAACACTTATGGGGACCTTGCGGATCCCGTTGTTGAGGAAAAGATCTTTCAGAAAGTTCTTGCACATACAAAAGCGAAGTCAAAAGGGAAGGTGATCAGCTGGCGGATTATGGCAGCTGCGGCAGCAGTTGTACTGCTGTTCTCCAGCACTATTTTTTTTCTGCAGCGGCAAACTGCGGATTCTAGGCTCGCACTACAGCAGAAAGACAACACAAAGACTGGAGCAAAGGACATTCCTCCCGGCGGTGATAAAGCGATACTCACGCTGGCAGATGGTCGCAAGATCGTGTTGGATACCGCAGCCAATGGAGCTATAACGAGTCAAGGAGGCATTACGATTATTAAGGTTGGCGGACAACTGACCTACGATCAGCAAACCAATGCAACAGAAGTTCTTTATAATACGATTACCACGCCACGCGGAGGACAGTACCAGCTGGAGCTCGCAGATGGAACGAAGGTGTGGTTAAATGCAGCTTCATCGCTTAGCTTTCCCACAGCCTTTCCAGGAAATGACCGCAGTGTTGAATTAACAGGTGAAGGGTACTTCGAAGTGGCACATAACGCACAGAAACCCTTTCACGTCAAGGTTAACGACATGGATGTTGAGGTGATGGGAACGCATTTCAACATCAATAGCTACGAAAATGAGCCTGCAGTAAAGACAACGCTTTTAGAAGGAAAAGTCAAAGTTTCGAAAGGAGAACGGTTGGTTTATTTAAATCCGGGGCAGCAAGCGATTGTTGAATCTAACCAAATCGCAACCACGAGTAATGTCGATCCCGATCAGGTGACCGCATGGAAACAAGGGTTATTCAATTTCGAACATTCGAATGTGTATGCCATTCTGCGGGAGTTGTCCCGATGGTATGATGTGGAAGTGCAATACAGTGGCAGCTCGAGCGATAAGGAGCTTTTCGGTATCATTAGCAGAAACAGCCCTTTGAGTTCGGTGCTGAAGGCGCTGAAGGCTACCGAAAAGAACATGACATACCGGATAGAACAGAGAAAATTAATTGTGCAATTCCGCTGATTCTGGTAAATTACAGATGCCGGCGTTTGCACTGCTATCGAGAAAATAAAACTTCAGTTTCTTCACCAAAAAACGCAAACAATGGTACTGACTGCTCTTTCAAATTACGCACGTTGGTTGGGAAAGCACACCGACTGCAAAAAGCTCCGAATCATGAAGCTAACATCAATGCTCCTAGTGGCAGCTTGTATGCAGGTAGCTGCCTCGGAGGGACAAACCGTGACACTTAGCGTCAAGGATGTTCCGGTAAAAAAAGTCTTTCGCGCAATTCAAAAACAAACCGGGCTTAACATTTTTGTAGAAGAGTCGGTGCTGGCAAAAACGCCCCGCGTGACGCTTCAGGTAAAAGACATGCCTGTTGATAAAGTAATCAATTTGTGTCTTCCCGCTGAAGACTATACTTTCAATATTGTTGATGGTATAATGGTTATTAAGGAGATGACTGCGGCTGATAAGGCCGATGTACCAGCAGCAGCGCCACCTCCTATAGACGTTCACGGTCGTGTGGTTAATGACAAGGATGAACCCGTAGAAGGGGTGGCAGTAACGGTTAAGGGCACTCGCAGAGGAACAACTACAGATCTCAATGGAGAGTTTACACTGCGATCAGTGAACGAAAACGCTGTACTTGTATTTTCTGGTATCAACGTAGAAACCTTGGAAGTTGCTATTAACGGCAGAAGCGACATGGCGGTAAGGCTTTCTACAAAGATTTCGGCGATGAACGATCTGATGATCACTGCCAGCACAGGTTTTCAAACAATCTCGAAAGAACGGGCAACCGGATCATACGGAGTGATTTCGAAAGAACAGCTTGAGTTGCCAAGTACAAACATTGGACAGCGGCTGGTAGGTACTATGTCGGGCCTCCAGTCGAGACTTGATGTCAATGGCAATCCCACGTTCGAGATTCGCGGACTAACGAGTTTATACGCGAATTCTCAACCGTTAATTGTTGTTGATGGTTTTCCAATCCAGGGAGATTTCAATTCTATTAACCCTAATGATGTGGAAAGCGTGACCATATTGAAAGATGCTGCAGCTGCTTCTATCTGGGGAGCAAGATCTGCTAATGGAGTTATTGTTATTACCACGAAAAAAGCAAAAAAAGGTGTTCCAATGCGTGTGGAGTTTAACGCATTCACACGTATAGGAAAGAAGTTTGACCTTGATTATGTCAGGCCGCTGGCCTCTTCTGCTGAAACAGTAGAGTACGAAAAGTTAGCTTACAAAAATTGGAGGTCGCTTGCTGATCCCATTTCTCTTCAGAGTCACGTGGCGTGGTCCTGGTCTCAGGCTGGAACTGCTATCAACGAAGCAAACTATGGCAACATTACAGCAGCTCAGCGTGATGCAATACTTGAAAATCTTAAAACACTGGATAATAAGCAGCAGATCTCCGACTATTTGCTTGCGAACCCTGTGAGTACCCAATACAATATAAGTCTTATGGGTGCATCAGCAAGAATGAGCAATGCATTGTCTCTGATGTTTGAAGACAACCAGTTTAATTTCCAGGAGTCAAAGAACAAGAAATACACTGTTAATTACAGAGGTGGAGCTGAAGTTTTTAGGTGGCTGGATTTCAACTTTGGCGCCAATGCAATTTATACCAAGGCGAAAAATAGCGGCGTAAGCTTATCTGACATTCAAGGCTTGTCCCCCTATGATATGCTGATCAATCCTGATGGCTCTTACACAAATATCAATCAGTACTATTGGCCGATAGTGGAAAAGTCTGTTCCGATGGGAAAATTTCCCTATGCGAATTGGCAATACAATCCCGTGGAAGAAATTAGAAACCGTGACTTAACTACTGAACAACTGAACAGCAGAATTACTGGAGGCTTGAAATTTAAGATCATCAAAGGGCTTAGCCTTGATACCTATGGTCAGTATGAACTTTTCAACACGACGAACCGCGGCCTTTACAATGAGAATACCTTTTTTGTAAGAAGAACAATTAATGAGGCGAGCACCTGGACCCAAACAACCAATGCTGTCGCTACAAATCTCCCTAAAGGCAGCATATTAACACAAAACCGGTCAAAGATTCAGAACGTTAACCTAAGGAATCAGCTCAATTTCAATAGAGTTTTTTCTAATGAACATGAAGTCACAGTCTTGGCGGCCGCCGAGTTTGCTAATTCTGTTACTGAGTCTTTCGGACAGCCAACAACATATGGATACAATGATCAGACACTTACTGTGGGCTCATTTCCGAATGGACCCGGGGGAACATTCTTTCCAATAAAGAACTGGCTGGGTAGCAATCAAACATTCTCCTATACCAACTCCTTCAGCTACAGAACCGAAAGATACTTCTCTGCTTTTGGTAATGCTTCCTATACATATAAACGCAAATACACGGCTTCGGGAAGCTATCGTACAGAGGCATCTAACCTGATTACTGATGATCCGAAATATAGGTATGCTCCTTTTTGGTCTACCGGCTTAGCCTGGCATGTGGATAGAGAAGACTTTATGGCCGCAGCAAGCTTCATCGATCGTCTAATGTTGAGAGCAACGTACGGCTATACCGGTAATGTAGATCGTTCAACATCTTTCAGGCCTTTAATTTCTACAGGAGGAACACCTAACGTTTACACGCAGGAGTTTGTTGCTACTGTATCCAGTTTTGGTAATCCCACACTGCGTTGGGAAAGAACTGGCGAGTGGAATCTGGCTGCAGATTATTCGATGTTCAAAGGTAAGCTGAGCGGAAAAGTTGAGGTTTATGCGAAGTATGGAAAAGATCTGATCGCCCAGCTGTCTATTCCTGCAATTAATGGAACCACCAGCCAAAGATTGAACAATGCAGAAATGACCAATAAGGGAATTGAACTAGAACTCGGAAGCATATTGCCAATATCTAAAAACGTTTCGTGGAGAGGTAATTTGAACTTTTCATACAACAAAAACGAGATCACAAAATTGTTCGTAGCCAATTATCCTGCTTCCACATTGGTGGGTGGGGGAACAAATGCGTATGTCGTCGGGGCGAATGCGTACGCTTTATGGCGGTTCAAGTATGCTGGCGTGATTAATGATCAGCCGCGTGTATTTGGGGCCGACGGCGCAACCTATGATTTTGGAGCATTTACACCCGGCGATGGTAGAGATTACCTAAGAAATATGGGCACTACGGTTGCGCCGTATGTGCTTGGGTTTATGAACAGCTTGCAGGTTTACGATTTCAATCTCTCCTTCATTGTTACGGGAAAATTCGGTCACGTATTTCAACGTATGGGATTCAACTATCCTCCAACGTGGACGTCAAGAGTTCTGCCGAATAACAAATTGTCGGAGGTGATGAATGCCGATCCAAGTAAAATTGTTCCATTCCCTTACAACCCGAACGAAGGACGCTATTATTTCTGGGACAGATTCCATCAATATCTCGACTATCTTATCGAAGATGCTTCTCATTTGAGAATGCAAGAGTTGAGCCTTAGCTATGCGTTACCAAAACACCTTTTGACAAGGTTTAATATGAGCAGACTTCAACTCTATGCTCAGGGTAATGACTTATTTACCATTTATTGGAACAAAGCAAAAGAAGATCCGGAGTATCCTTTGGGCACTATGAACCCGCAGCCAAAGTTGACATTCGGTCTCAGATGTGAATTTTAAACTGTATTAACATGAAAAAGCAAGTAAGACACTATATATACCCGTTGGTTTGCCTAAGCTTTTGCATCAGCGTGGCATCCTGCAAGAAAGTCGATAATTTTTTAGCGGCTGCGCCTTCCAAAACCACGTCGTTGGTCGTTTCAACAACAGGGCAGCTGGATGCAATGCTTAACAATTATAGCAGCATCTTTTATTCGGAGGGAAACCGGAACGCCATTTACAGTACAGACGATTACGACCTTTCGAAAGCACTCTATGATGCCCGGCCGGCAACTTTTTCTTCCATGGCTACAATAGAGTTTATGCTCTGGGATATTCCTTTTTTGCCAGACGACACCAGAGAAGTTTTTTGGAGTAACGAATACCGGAAGATTTTTTATGCCAATATGGTTCTTTCTAATCTTGACAATGTGGAAGGCACGGATGCTGAAAAATCTGTTTTGAAGGCGGATGCTCACTTTGTACGTGCGTACAGCATGTGGCAACTCGTAAATACCTATGCTCTGCCTTACACAGCAGCCAACAAAAATGAGCCGGGTATTCCAATTAAACTATCTACAAGCTTCGAGGAGTCGTTTGCAAGACAGCCGATCGAAAAAGTTTACCAACAAATAGAAGCTGACCTTGCGGAAGCACTGAAGATATCAGTTCCGTTGGTTCAGAACGGGAAGCCACGACACTGGCGTGCTAGCAAGGCTGGAGTAAATGGTTTCGCAGCCCGCTACTATCTCAACAGGTGGAACTATGCGAAAGCGTTGGAATATGCCAACGCTGCATTGGCAGAGTACAACACGCTGGTAGATTACAATACCGAAATGAAATACGGCAACTCTCAAACGCTGACACTGAACGCAGGAACTCCACAGCAGCAGTCGTTCACAATTCAGTATCCGTATACGCACAACAACCAGACTGATTTCACAGATATGTTGGCATGGAAAGAGTTTCTTTACTTCCGGATGTTAAATCACGAATCCTGGTGGTATATACCAAGCCAGCAATTGCTTGCCCTTTATGACCAGGAGCACGACCTTCGGTACAAGTACCACATCGTGGAAGGCTACTCATACGATAGGGGCATGACGAAACCTGCATACGATTATCCTGGATATATTTTCTTTTTTAAAGACAGAATACCTTCCGGTCCAACGGTGGCTGAAATGTATTTGACAAAAGCTGAAGCAATGGCACGCACCGGGGATATAAACGGAGCGATGACAGCGTTAAATACGTTGAGAGCAAAAAGGATGACGCCCGGCTCGTGGGTCACTCTTACTGCTACGTCTAAAGACGATGCGATAAAAAAGGTGATAGAAGAAAGAAGAAGGGAAATGCCATTTGTTCAACGCTGGTTCGATATCAGACGATACAACAACAACGATGATCCAAACGATGATGTCACTCCAACCAAAGTTTTCTATCCGTACACCAATTCGGCCGTGTTGACTAACCAGCCGGTGAAAACGTACACAATAGAAAAGAATTCCAGAAGATGGGCAGCACCGTTACCCAGAACTGAAATCATCTCCAGCCAGGGAGTAATTGAACAAAATACCTATTAATAATATGTAGTATGACAAAAAACTTATTAGCAGCAGCTGCATTGTTTCTCCTTGTAACGTATGCATCGGCTCAGGAAAAAGAGAAGGCTGTCGACCCCGCTGAAATCGCAAAACTCAAAGCTGCCATAGACGCTAATCCCAGCGATTTGTCTGCACACGAGGCTTTTCTAAAAGCGTCGGGATTTACGAAATGGGGAGCACCGGAAGATCCTGAATTTGTAAAGCAGTATGACGAGTGGATGAAAAAATATCCAACCAACGCTGCTGTTGCCTACGCACTGGGACATGCCTACGCAGGAAAAGAAAGCCCGAAAGCAAAGCCTTATTTACTCAAGGCAGTGCAGCTCGATCCAAAATTTGATAAAGCTTATTATGATCTCTGGATTGATGCAGAACGTTGGGGCGATTTTAATCTTTCACGTGAATACCTCGCAAAAGCAAAAGAAGCAAATCCAAAAAGCGCCGATTACGCCTTTTACTATGCAAACAGTTTTTCCAACAGTGATTACAAGAAATACCGCAAGTTGAGTCTGAAGGTTGCTAAGAAGTTTCCAAAGACAGAGCGGGGCGCTCAAGCCCTTTACTGGCTGGCAAATCGTACGGAAGATCCAAAGATGAAAATAAAGTACTACGAGCTGCAGAAAAAAGATTTTCCCGCTGATAAGTTTAACTGGACATCTTCAGGAATGAGTGAGTACTTCAACCTGTTGCTGAAATCAGATCCACAAAAAGCCATAGCTCTTGCCGAATCTTTTTCTGCAACAAAGGAGAAAGATTCACGCGACAAAAAAATGTGGGATGCTAACATAGTCACCGCAAAAAATATAGTAAATGCCAACCAACTGTTGGCTCAGGGGAAAGCGTCAGAAGCTGCTGCGGCACTGGAGAAAGTCGCCGTTCCCCGCTATGGCTCCGCCAGGGAGTATATCTTGTTCCTGAAAGCAAAAACGCTGGACGCATCAGGCAAAACTGCCGACGCTTATAGAAATATTTTGCAATCGTATGTGAAAGAACCTTCGTCATCACTGCACAGGGAGCTGGTGAGCTATGGAGGCAAGCTTGGGAAAGATGTAAACACCGTCGACAGTGACATTTGGTACATTCGTGACACAGCGGCTAAAGAGGCCCCGAATTTCACATTAACGAATTACTATACCAATGCGCCGACGTCATTATCCGACTACAAAGGAAAGACAGTGTTGATCACTTATTGGTTTCCTGGGTGTGGGCCGTGCCGCGGAGAGTTCCCGCACTTTGAAAACGTCGTTCGGAAATTCAAAGACAGAAATGATTTTGTGTACCTCGGTATCAACATTGTTCCCGAGCAAGACGATTATGTGCTGCCATTCATGAAGTCGAGCGGATACAGTTTTATACCATTGAAGGATAATGACGGCTGGAAAAAAGGACCGTTGGACAACAGAAATGCAGCGCCTGTTAATTTCCTTATCGATGGAAACGGTAAAATCATTTTTTCCAACTTCAGGACCGACGGCAGCAATGAAGAATCATTGGAGATGATGATAAATCAAATGCTTACAAAAAAGAGGAATGCCTAAAAGCTCTGTTCAGCAGCATCTCTAAAAAGAGAGATCAGCAACTATGGCGGGGCGAACACTAAGAAAACAATCTATGAAAATTTTAGTTGCAGCATGCCTGCTCTTTATTAGTGAATTGTCAATTGCTCAATCACAAACTTTTACTGTTTCCGGTAAAATCAAAGGGCTGGATTCGAAGAAGATAGACGTTTTAATTCGCGACGAAAATGCGAAAGGGGGTTCGCGTCGGGATTCAATAGCAGTCATAGATGGTTCATTTAGCTACACAACGACTGTGAATGACATCACAATGCTATCGTTTAGCCCGGGTGTGGAGCGGGTGGTAAAACGGGCGGGTAAAGGATATTTTCCCGTCAAATCATCGTTGCTGCAGTTTTTTGCCTTCCCGGGTGCCAACGTAAAGTTTTCCGGAGAAATTTCCGATTTCGTAGATGCATACCCGTCGGGTGATCCGATCAATAACGACTTTGCAAAGCTCAATCGATCCGTTTACCCGTTGATGAACAAAGGCGTAAATCTAAATGTAAAGATTGCAAATGGGCTCATCACCGATTCAATCAAAGTCAGGCAGGCCAAAGACTCTATAAAGATGCTCGATGAGCAGGTTGTTAGCATCAAAAAAGAATTTATTTCAAAAAATCCATCCTCAGTAGCTGCTATATGGCTATTGTCGGACATGATGGTGCGATCGCAGCTGACCAACGAAGAAGCAGCTGCGCTTTTTGCAAAAATGAATAAAGAAAAGTTAGTGGGTGTTCCGTTTTATGCTGAAGTGGCAAAAAGAGTAGACGCCATCTCCACCACAAGCATTGGCAAGCAAGTGCCTGATATTAGTTCATTGAATACGTTTGATGGAAAACGATTTGAATTATCATCTTTAAAAGGCAAGTATGTAGTTATCGATTTTTGGGGAACGTGGTGCATGCCTTGTGTTGCAGGTATGCCCACCATGAAGCAATATCTAGACAAATACAAAGACAAAATGGAAATAGTAGGTGTGGCTCAGGAATCTGACAACGGACAAAATTGGAAAAAGTTACTTACCAGTAAACCCGAATTCGTGTGGCATCACGTATTAAGCCGCCAAAATGAAGACTATATTTTGAAATTTGGCGTGGCAGGGTTTCCTATCAAAATAATTGTTGATCGGCAGGGTAAGTTTGTCGGCCGCTTTGTGGGAGAGGACGAAGCAATTTATAAGAAACTTGATGAATTATTGAAGTAACGTGTTGCGCAGTCATTTTTTCGACCACAACTTTCTACACTTCGAGACTGCAAATCTGGAAAAAACAAAAAAGCATTGTTTTTGTTGATATGAGGACCTGAACGTTTAAACTACATCGCAAGGATTTGTTCCAACCTAAAC
>JAEZJD010000236.1 GCA_023436425.1 Bacteroidota bacterium
TCATCGAATGGTTTGATGTTATCGTGAGGAAACTCGCTCATGGCGGGCAAAGGAATAATTAAAAACGAAAAGTTTAAAATTTAATTGAAAGCTGTTACCCAAAGCTTGGAATGCAAACAGTCCTGTCAACCAACCTGTCCCAATGGAAGCGGTTTCGCGGATGCAGGTTTCCTCTCTCCTATTTGTTGCCGCCACATGGCATAGTAAAGTCCTTTTTCTCCTAAAAGCGTTTCATGCGTGCCCGTTTCAATAACAACGCCTCTCTCCAATACATAAATTTTATCGGCATGCATAATAGTTGACAAGCGATGTGCAATTAATATTGTGATTTGATCATTCAGGGACGATACATTACGAATGGTTTTGTTGATCTCTTCCTCCGTAATGGAGTCCAGTGCGGATGTAGCTTCATCAAACATCAGCAGATTTGGCTTTCTCAACAGCGCTCTCGCAATGGACAACCGTTGTTTTTCGCCTCCGGATAATTTCAAACCGCCTTCGCCTATCATGGTGTCAATACCCTTTTCGGCTCTTTCTAACAAATTCTGGCAAGATGCTTTGTGCAGCGCATCTAACAAGTCCGTTTCCGTAGCAGATGGATTTACAAACAGCAGGTTTTCTTTTATTGTTCCACTAAACAATTGCGTATCCTGTGTTACGAACCCAATTTGATTGCGCAGGTCATCAAAGTGAATATTTGTTTCGTCCAATCCATTGTAAAATATTTTTCCCTGTTGCGGCCTATACAAACCTACCAGCAATTTCATGAGCGTCGATTTTCCTGCACCGGAGGGTCCAACAAAAGCAATGGTCTCTCCTTTTCTGGTTTTAAAACTAATGTCATCCAAAGCTTTGTGCATTGCTGTTTGGTGCTTGAAGCTCACATGTGAAAACTCAAGCGTTTGAATAGGACCAAGATGCTTGGGCGATTGCGGCTGTGGCTCAGGCAATTTCTTCATCAGGTTCTGAAAATTGTTAAGCGATGCTTCCGCCTCGCGATAACTGAGAATTATATTACCAATTTCCTGCAGTGGACCGAAAACAAAGAAGGAAAAAATTTGCATGGTAACCAATTCGCCCGGAGTAAGTAATCCACCAAAGACCGTCCACATCAGCATAAAAAGAATAGCCTGACGCAACGTGTTTACGAAAGTTCCCTGCACAAAACTGATGCTGCGGATTCGTTTGACTTTTGTCAACTCCAATCCGAGAATTTTATATGTGTTTTTATTCAGTCGCTCCACCTCTTGTCCCGTTAATCCAAGGCTTTTTACCAGCTCAATGTTTCGCAGCGATTCTGTCGTCGTACCTGCAAGAGAGGTTGTTTGGGCAACAATTACCTTTTGAATACTCTTGACCTTTTTGCTCAGCAGGTTGGAAATGACCATGAGTAAAGCAATTCCGGTAAAGTAAATAACAGGTAACGACCAATGAATGCGTGCAGCAAAAACCGCCACGAAGATGATGCCCACCAACACCGAAAAAAGTATATTGACAAAGTTGTTGATGAACCGCTCCGTGTCAGTTCTAACTTTTTGCAAAATGCTTAAAGTTTCGCCGCTGCGCTGATCCTCAAACTCCTGATACGGCAGTTTCATGGCGTGCTTCAACCCGTCGGTAAATACCCTTGCTCCAAACTTTTGAACGATAACATTCAAAAAGTAATCCTGAAAGTTTTTCGACAGCCGGCTAATCATGGCAACGGTGATGGAACCAAGTAGCAACCAAACCACTCCGTACATCATTTCGGGCTTTCCCCGTGTACTCATTACCTCTGTTTTTACAAAGAGGAAATCGTTCCAGCTAAATGGTTTGTTGTATTGATATGTCGCCAGATTGATCAACTTACCAAAGATGATTGGATCAACAAGGGAAAAGCCGATATTGAATGCCGCTAACATCAGAACAGCGAACACCAGCAGCTTGAAGGGCTTGAGATAACTCAGTAATATTTTCATCAAAAGATTCGTTTCGCGCCGACCGCTTAACTAAGGTGCAATTTTTTTCTATACTTTTCTATTTTCCAGGCTTTGCCAGTGAGGTAACTCTTCATTTTTTTCGGTAGCGACTGACTACGGAATTTGATTTTTTCATCCTGGACAGTCGCAGCATCAAAATTCGAAATCATTTTTACAAGATTGGGCGTGCTTTCCTCACCATGCACAAGAAAAAATTCTTTCAACAAAGTCCTGAATTCCTTCAGGTTCCAGTAATGAGCAATGTCACTTGAAACGGATTTTACATAACCTTCTTTTTGCAGGCAATAGCTGAATGCAAGCTGCTCCGCAATATGCTTTGGAAATTTGCTGTACAATGCATCCGTAAGCGACAGGACATCATCTAAGGTATTTGCGCTTCTGCTATTCATGCCAATCACACCTGCGTTCCACACGCGGGTCTGTGGTGAAATCACTAGCTTTTTTTGGTTGAATTCTATTGCTGTTGACGATAAGAATTTAATCCATTTTTCAAAAGCAGGATTTGCTTTTTTATCAAGTACGCCTTCATATTCGTGCATACAAAAGATTCCTTTTTCAATATCATTAAAGATTTCTTCTGCACGGTTAATGATGTATGTGTCAGTGTCGCAATAAAGCAAGTTTCCATCAAAGTGTTGAAAAGCATCTCTAATAATTTCAATCTTCACGCGGTGTACAAAATCAAACTCCCCTCTCCACTTTTGAATTTCTTCCGGCGTGATCTGCTGCACGTACAAGTCGATGTAAGCAGCAAACGATTCAAATGCCGCCGGTTGATCAGAATAAATGACAACCTTGACATTCGCAGGCGGGATTAAATTATAAATCTGCAAAAATTTTAAAAGTGAATAGCGGCACTCGTTGATATTATCCGCACTTCCATACGCCTGATATAGAATAATGTTCTGCACACTTGCAAGTTACTGATTCAGATAAGAGCGGGAGTTTGTGCCTTCCTGATACAGCTGGTTGATTAGTTTCGGCAGAATAATGTATCCATTCACGAGCTTATTAGTGCATGCATATGCCAGGAGATTATCCGCTACGAAAGAAATTGGCTGCTGCAGCTGCAAAAGTTTTTCAGCCGTTTCAAGCGTAATGCCGTAAGCATGTGTGCAATCGTGGTACCCTGCAGTGTATATGTGTTCTGAAATTTTCTTTGGATAGAAATTTTTTATCGTTTTATGCGAGAACCGCAACAGTCCAATAGTTGACAGAAAATGATAAAACCCAATCTTAAAGAAAGATAGCTTCGGCTCAGTTTCTCTTTCTGCAAATCCGAAATACAGCAGTTCCCAATCAGGAGGCAGTGATTCCAAAACGCCGGCTAACAAGTAAGTATACTTTTTATTTATTACAACATCGTCCTCGAGAATTAAAACACGATTGTACTCTTTGGCGATCACGTCTGCATACACTTCTGCATGGCTCCATGCACATCCAAGTTGCCCGGGCTGCATTGGCTTGTTGTATCTATGTCTTTTTTTTGCCAGATCTTCATTGTAGACGTTTGCGTTGCGCAAGTCATCCACTGAAAACTCCTGCTTGTCTTTTCCAAAGAATAACTGATAATTCAAGCCGTTCAGTTCCCGTTCAATATGTTGATGGCGGTCTGTTGCACGTTTCAGGGTGATTACATAAATATGATCGAAGAACTGGTTTAACCGGTTGAAGAAATCGTTCAGTTTTTCATCTTGCATCTGAGTTCATTTTGGCGCTTTATCCGGCCCATCCCTCCCGGTCCAAACTTCTGTATTGAATAGCTTCTGCAAGGTGTTCAACTTTGATGTCTTGGCTGCCCCCGAGATCAGCAATCGTGCGGGAAACTTTTAAGATGCGATCGTAGGCTCTTGCTGAAAGATTAAGCCGCTCCATTGCGGTCTTCAGCAGGTTTTGCCCAGCTGTGTTGATCACGCAGATCTCCTTCAGCATCTTGCTGCTGATTTGTGCGTTACAATAAATGCCGCTATTGTTTTTGTATCTGCTCGCCTGCATTTCTCTCGCCTGCATTACTCTTTCGCGAATGGATGCAGAAGGTTCTTGTTTTTGGGTAGTGGACAATTCGCTGAAAGGAACCGGAGTTACTTCCACATGCAAGTCAATTCGGTCGAGAAGTGGACCGGATATTTTGTTCAGGTATTTCTGAACAGCACCAGGCGGACATGTACATTCTTTTTCAGGATGATTATAATATCCGCAGGGACACGGATTCATTGAAGCGATCAGCATAAAAGACGCGGGAAAATCGACAGCAACTTTTGCTCGAGAGATTGTTACTCTCCGCTCCTCCATCGGCTGGCGCATCACTTCAAGCACCGTTCTCTTAAACTCAGGCAGTTCATCTAAAAACAAGACGCCATTGTGTGCTAAAGAAATTTCTCCCGGCTGCGGAACGCCTCCTCCGCCAACGAGTGCCACATCGCTTATCGTGTGATGCGGACTTCTAAAGGGACGCTTTGATACCAAAGTAGAATTCTCCGGCAACTTTCCTGCAACGGAGTGAATCTTCGTTGTTTCCAACGCCTCGTGCAAGCTCAGGGGCGGCAGTATTGTTGGCAGTCTTTTCGCAAGCATTGTTTTTCCAGCGCCCGGCGGACCTATTAAGATGGCATTATGTCCACCGGCTGCGGCAATCTCCAGTGCCCGTTTGATATTCTCCTGACCTTTTACATCTGCAAAATCAATTTCAAAATCATATTGCGCATTGAAGAATTCTTCGCGTGTATTTATAACTACTTGCTCTAATCCGGTTTCTCCGTTTTTGAAAAAATCAATGACTTCAGTAATGTGATCGACACCAAACACTTTCAAATTGTTCACCATACCGGCTTCTTTCGCATTCGCCTTCGGAACAATTAATCCTTTGAAGCCTTCTTTTCGTGCCTGAATGGCTATCGGCAGCGATCCTTTGATGGGACGCACCTCGCCATCAAGACTCAATTCGCCCATTATGATGTATTGCTCGATAACTTCAGGATTTTTTACCTGCTCCGTGGCTGCAAGGATGCCCATTGCAATTGTGAGATCAAAAGCGGTTCCGCTCTTTTTGATATCGGCAGGAGCCATGTTTACGACTATGCGTGTCCGTGGCATTTCGTATTTGATCGACTTTACCGTACTTTCAATTCGCTGCAGACTTTCTTTCACCGCGTTATCGGGTAGACCAACAATGAGGTAGCCGGTGTTGCTG
>JAEZJD010000292.1 GCA_023436425.1 Bacteroidota bacterium
GTTTTTAGCTATTGCGTCGGGCACAGCTCCTTCCATTCCATAACCGGTTTCAATATCGACTTTTCGATCTTCTATCGCAGCGAGAATGACGACGCCATTGTTTTTCTCTTTGTTTCCAACACCCCATTGGCGCAGCAGCTCCAGGGTAACATCTGCAATATCCAAATCGCCTAAAGTTTGAACAGTAACTACAGCAATTTGCGTGGAAGTACTATCGTCGTATGCCACCAACTTTCGCTCCAGCGTCTGCAACTGCTCGGGAGTAAGTACGTGAGCAAAGTCATTGACAAGCTTGGGAGAATTTGGTCGCGGCAGGTTCCGCACATATTCGGTTACCTGTTGTGCATAAAGGGTGGTTGAAAAGAGTAAGCAAAAGAGAACTAAAAGCTTCTTCATGAATTTTATTTGCCGAAAACAATTTCGTCCGGCAATTCGTTTTTATCTGTTTCCCTGTTGTAGGGAAATTGCTCGTATAGAGCTTCGCCTATTCTAGTGATGCCTTGTATCAACCCGTCGGACAAATCTGCCCTTTGAAAACAGACTAGCATTTTGTTCACTGTTTCCTCCCAATATTTCTGACCGACCCGGTGGTGAATACCTTCGTCGCCAAACACCGCTGCTTGCTTGTCTTTTACAGCGACATAAATCAGCGTAGCATTTCTTTCCGCCGTTTTATCCATTGCCAACTTGAAGAAGATTTCTTTCGCTCTGTCGATCGCATCTACATAGCGGCAATGTGACTCGATGAAAAGTCTTACTTCGCCGCTGGTTCTTTGCTCCGCTGCCCGGATAGCGTCAACAATCCGGTGCTGCTCTTCTTCGCTAAAGAAGTCTTCTTTCTTTTGCCAGGGAAACATCATCGGGTAGAAGAATCAAAATTTACAGGTGTTCGCTGCTGATCGCCGAAGTCTACACGCGGCGCATTTTCGGAACCTGCATCTGCAGTGAAGCCTGATCGGGTTTTAAAGCCCATAATTCCTGCGAAAATATTAGTTGGGAAACGGCGCACTTTTGTATTGTACACCTGAACGGCATCGTTGAAATCGTTTCTTGCTACAGCGATTCTGTTTTCCGTTCTTTCCAGCTCTGTTTGCAGATTTCTGAAGGCATCGTTTGCGCGAAGATTGGGATACTGCTCAACGGTTACTAACAAGCGACTTAAAGCGCCCGATAATTGAGCCTGTGCCTGTTGAAACTGTTGAATATTTTGATCGGTAAGGTTTTCAGGATTGATTTGCATCGACGTTGCTCGAGCCCTTGCATTGATTACTGCCTCAAGTGTTCCTCTTTCAAAGTTTGCTTCACCTTTTACAGTATTTACAAGGTTAGGTATCAGATCTGCACGTCGTTGATATTGAGACTGAACTTTGTTCCAGGAGTTCTTTACGGTCTCATCCTGCTGCACGAGGCTATTGTAGCTTCCGCAGCCCATAAAAACAAGAACGAGAATAATGGCTAGTACGATCAGAAGAGTTGCACTGCTTCTCATGTTGAAATTTTTAATTAATGATAAAATTATAGATAAGTGAAGCAATAACTGATGAGATATTCAAAACAAAACTGGTTTTAAGGTTAGCTGCAAAGTTTTCGAGTATGCAACGTCACGAAAAACACGGCAGCTGAAATGCGAATTGCTCTAAAAGAAGCTTGTTTGCTTCGGCGGTTCAATTGCTACTCCAATTGCTGCAACATCTTCATACATGTACGGTTCTGTTGGATTTAATTTTTCCCTGAAATCTTTTGCAATGGTGCAGGCTTGCATTTCTTCTGCCGGGAACTTCGTTTGCGCGAGAGCGCTAATCTGTTCTTCCGTCAGATCACCGAAAAGCCATTCGTAGGCAAGCGGTTCCGGCAGAATAGTTGGCATTCGCTTTTTGCTGTTGTGCACCACTTCCATCAGTTCATTAGCAGCAGTAGTTACGATCGCAAAAGTTTCCACGTACTCACCGGTTACTCTGTCGGTCCATGGCTGCCAAATGCCTGCGAGGAAGAAATAGGGCTTATTTTTTACGGTGATGTAATAAGGATATTTAGTAGCTGTTTTGAGCGGCTGACCTGTTTTTTTGTTTGTCCCGTATACATGTCGCCACTCAAAAAATCCGGTAGACAATATCAAACACCTTCTTTTGAGCGCAGCATCTCGATAAATTTTGTTCGGAATTAGTAATTCTTCGGACACTGCGTTGAGGGTGAGCATGGGTGGTTTAAATTTTCCGTTCGCATCTTTATACCCGTTCCGCATTCGGAATACATCTTCTCTGGTTTTTAAATAAAAAGGAATGAAGCCCCACTCCATCTGCACGATGTCGAAATCGTCACCATTGCGCTTCAAAACTGCATTGGTAGAATAATCGAAACCAACCTGCAGCTGCCGATTTAGAAAGTCATAATCCGCTACCGGCTTCTCTATTTGCATCAGGCGCACAAATTCTTCCGATGTGACGCTCTGCCCGTTGAAGTAACACATTGAAATGGATTTAAGACAGCAATTTAATAAGGAGGGGAATGAAAAAATAATCACATCATCTGAACTAATATTTTTAGTAATTTGCCTGCCGTTCCTCAACAGGGCAGTTGCCAAGAATGGTAAATGGAGAGGCAAGCGTTACTATAGAGAAAACAAGATTCGATCTGAATTTTACGTGATTCGCCCTGGAAAGTATAAAGGTTTCGGAATAATAATTATAGCTAAGAATTTTAGCATGAAAACAATATATGAATCGAGTCTTTTAAACATCAACGAGTACCTGCTTGTGCTAATGCCCGATGGCGATCTGTCGGAACGCATAATGAAGCTTAGGGACCGCATTCAAACCGAGTGCAAGATGTCATTGGCACCCTCAACCCGGCCACACATTACCCTGGCAATTATCCGGCAGCGGAGCATGATGGAAGAAAGATTGATACGCCGGTTGCAAGCCGCTTGCATGGAACTTGCACCGATTAAAGTAGAACTAAAAGACTTCGGTAGTTTACCATCGCACAGTATTTACATAAATGTCACATCTAAAGTTCCGATACAAACGATCGTAGCAGGAATCAACAAAGCCCAGAGCCGTTTCAGGATGGAAG
>JAEZJD010000304.1 GCA_023436425.1 Bacteroidota bacterium
GTTGGCTACTGGCTCACAAGCGGATAAAATCCTGCGAAGATTCAGATTTTCAAAACAGGAAATAAGTACAACGGCAAAATTGTGTGGCTTACAAATCCGATGGAAAACGGCAAACCTAAGCTCGATAATAAAAATCCTGACACGAAGAAACGACAACAGCCAATTGTCGGTATGACCATTCTTACCAATTTTATTTTCGACGGTAAAGATGAATGGGAAGACGGTAAAATTTACGATCCTGAAAGCGGCAACACCTACAGTTGCAACATGGAACTCAACGGCAGAAACAAACTAAAAGTTAGAGGCTACATCGGCTTATCTCTTTTTGGGAGAACAGAAGTTTGGACGCGGACAACTGCACCCTAATGCTTATGCGCAACAAACCTTTTCAGCTATTTGTTTCTCCATCAATTGGAGCAGTTTCCGCGGAGTACTTCGTGCCGGATAAACCAGAGAACATTATGACGCTGGCACATGGTGCGGGAGCCGGAATGAATCACTCCTTTATGGTGGAACTGGCAAACGCACTTGCAGAGCAAAACATAGCCACGCTGCGATTCAACTTTCCGTTTGCTGAACAGAAAAAGTTCAGGCCGGATTTTCCGGCTGTTGCACACAAAGTTGTGGAAGCAGCAATCAACCATGCGCTGGAAACCTTTCCTTCCATTCCTTTTTTCGCATCGGGCAAATCTTTCGGTGGTCGAATGACTTCACAATATTTAGCTGCACGCGCGGGCACCCCGGTAAAAGGAATTATTTTCTATGGCTTCCCTCTTCATCCGGCGAAGAAACCATCAACAGAAAGAGCCGGGCACTTGAAAGAAATAAATCTGCCTATGGTTTTTCTGCAAGGGACCCGCGACGAGTTGGCAACAATGGATTTGATTGAAACTGTTTGTGCATCGTTGCCCACAGCCACACTCATTAAGCTGCAGGGCGCAGATCATGGCTTCAAAGCAGGTAAGCAAAATCTGATAGCCGTTCTTGCGGAAAAAACAAGTGAGTGGATAAAATTTAATTCTGAATGACGCCGGCTCAAACCATCATCTGACAACCACATTTTCGGAAAGCTGTTCCTCCCATGCTTTTGCTTCAGCTTTCGTTTGCGTCACAATGCTCCCCTCGCCTTCGAAATGATAGTGCACTCCAATAAAGCGTCTTACGTGACCGCGACTTTCAGCAGGAAGAAATCGTTGCAACGCCCAAAAGTTGCGGCTCCCCGACTTTTTTATAGCCGTGTTTACCGCCCCGGGTCCGCTATTGTACGCTGCTAACACCAGCAGCCAGTCGCCATACAACTCAAAAAGATCTTTCAAATATTTAGCAGCCGCGACAGTGCTGGTATACGTCGAAATCCGCTCATCGGTTTTACCCGTTACTTTCAAACCAAGGTCTCTTGCGGTAAATGGCATTAGCTGCCATAAGCCTCGTGCTCCGGCGGGCGACAGTGCTTTTGGATTTAGCTTCGACTCCACAATAGCCAGGTATTTCAGCTGAACCGGAAGATCGAAGCGGTTGAAAATCTTTTCGATGACAGGAAAATAACGATCGCTGCGGATCTCCATTTTTGCAAGAAATTCAGCTTCTTTTTTAATGTAAAGCTTGACGAAAGAAGCTACATGCCTGTTAAGCGAAATTTTTCGAGCGACTGGCGCGGCTAACGATGCCAAAACAGCTTTGTCCGCGGTATCGCGAACCAGCGCTGACCGGGAAAAATTTACGGGCAGCGTTTTCACTGGAATAGAATGTCCCAGATTAGAATTCAGCAACGCTGAAGGAAGCAATAATAAGAGAGCAGTTTTAAAGGCTGCTTTTTCTGGTGTTTTGCACAACATTGTCTTTAGTTTATGTGAACAATGCCGGCCCTTTAGGTTAGGATTTCAATGGTAGAACACAGGATAACCAACGATTTTTCAAAAGATGTGGAGTAGTTGTACTCCTGTTTTCCGGGGGACGGAATTAAGGTTTTTCTCAACCGAAACTGTTTCTAAGGTGTACGAACGGAGACAAACATACTCAGCAAAACTGTTAAATCAAAGCTTCACTGGCTGACAATCTGACCTGGTGAATACAAAAAAATGATAGTTAAGCAGTTACAAAATTATTGTAACACCTAAAAGCAAAAGGCCCACAGAGAAACTGCGGGCCCGGGTACTGATCGAGAATGACACATCAACTCACTTTTCGCCATCGAAGAAGCCGGACTGGAGATCTGTGTTGCCGGTTTTCAGTTTATCCATGAAGTTTCTTCTGGACCGAACATTTTTTCTAAATACCTCACTCGTATCCTCTACGGTGGTCTTAAAGCTGATGTGATTATTGATGTTGAGCGAAATGGCCGTTTTCTCCACATCATGATTAGCCCCTATGTACGTGAACACCCACCCTTTTGCCTTTAGATCATTTATCAGCGCGGCTACCGCCTGAAACGAATATTCTTTTGAGCTGTTTTCTTCTCCGTCTGTTAGTATGGTAACGAGTACAGAATAGTCCTTTTCATCCTGAATAGCCGTCCGTAACTTGTTTGCCGCTACGCCAATCGCGTCGTAAAGCGGAGTGCTGGTATTCGGCTGATAATTCGTTTCCGTGAAATAAGTCAAATGGCTGGCATGCACTAGTGGCAAATGCTCTTTTATTCCGGCGCCGTTAAAAGAATAAAACGAAACCCATTGATCGATTTCGGGAGTATCTTTCAGCAGGTGTTTAATTGATTGAATCAGCTCATTGAACCCGTTTATTGTAGGCTGCTTAATTGCTTCCATTGAGCCACTCTCATCCAAAATAATGAGATTGTAAACCTTGCTGATGTTAGATGAATTTCCGACGTGATGTTGAATTGTGTTCATTGCTCAAAGTTTGATGAACAACAAACTTAAACCGGCAGTTTGCAACCTATTTGCAAAGTGATTATTAAAAAGAAAACCCGTCGAAAAAACGACGGGCAATCATAAGTTACGCGAAGAAGGAACAGGCAGCGCTGGATGCCAAGCTGTTCTTAATTTAATCGAATAACGACATCTCTGTGCTATTGCATTCAAGCTCTAATTCGTCAGTCACAAGCGCACCATTAACAAGTTGCTCGGGCAGAGACTTTTTTGCATCTATATGTAAACTCTTCATTTTATGTGCCTGGCTCACCAAATTACCACGACCCGATGCTAATTGTTTTTTCGCCTCAGTCCATGATTCTCCAGCCCGCTCCAGCTGGTTGCCTATTTTTTCGAAACTTTCTACAAACGAAACAAGTTTGTCGTACAGTTTGCCGGCTTTGTCTGCAATTTCCTGAGCATTCCTGTCAACGGCATCTTTGCGCCACATGTCTTTAACCAATTTAAGTGTTGCGATTAAATTAGCAGGGCTCACGAGCAAAATACCTTTTTTGTATGCATATTGCCACAACTCAGGCTCGGTGTGCATGGCAGCAATGTAGGCAGGCTCCACCGGCACAAACATCACGATTAAATCCAATGCCTGTGTAAGATCAGTATAGTTTTTTCCGGCGAGGTCGTCGATGTGATTTTTCAACGACTGCACCAGTTGTTTTGCAAAATTATTTTGCTCTTCTTCTTTTACTGCATTGCACATGTTGTAGTAGTGCACCAGCGACACCTTAGAGTCGATGATGATGGTGCGCTGATCCGGATATTTCACCAGCACGTCAGGACGAATGGTTTTGCCGTCGTTGTTACGTGAAGATTGCTGAGTAAAATATTGTAAATCTTTTTGCAATCCGGAGTTCTCCAGTATTGCTTCTAAAATCGACTCGCCCCAATCCCCTTGTTGCTTCACCTGCAGGCGCAATGTTTCTGTCAGTTTGTTTGCCTGTTCAGAAAGTGTCTGATTTGTTTGTGTGATTATTTTCACTTGTTCACGAAGAGAGATGCGCTCGTCGGATTCCTGTTTCTGTTTGGTTTCAATATCAGTTTTGAACTGATTAATTTGAATCTGCAGCGGCTGCAAAATGGACTTTAGATTCTTTTCTTGCTCTTCCGAAAACTTCTTTGTCTTGTCTTCCAATATTTGTTGTGCGAGAACTTTAAAAGCATCTTCAAATTTTTGTCCGAGCTTTTCCATTTCCTCTTTCTGTGTCTGCAGCTTTTCACCGTTCTGCTTCAATTCAACATCAGCATGCACGAGGCGCTTTTGAGCTATTGTCAAGTCGCCTAAAAGAGTCTCACATTTCGTTTTTTCAAACTGCAGTTGATTCTTTAGTTCCTCAATAACGCCGGTCATATTTCCACATTCATTTGTGCAGGTCGCAAGCGATGTACTAAGACGAGTGATTTCGTCCGTTTTTGACTTCACCTCCGCCAATAATTTATTTTTCTCGTCACGAAAATCAGCACACTGAGTTTCTAAATATGTTTTGTCGGACCGAAGTTTCAGCAGCTCTTGCTCGGCAATTGCATAAGTTGATCCAGTCACATAATTCTTTGCGAATTTCAAATTGGCGAACAGATAGGAAATGACAGCTCCAAGTAGCAAAGCAGCAACTAAAATGAATATTGTTGTAAAGTCCATGTTTATAAGTTTAGAATGATATTTTGATTAATCTACCACCTGACACCGGCGCTGATACATTTTTTAGATAACGCCACAATGCGACCATGGCATAAGTATCAAGCTGGCAATACTGCAGCAATGCAGACCGTGTTATATCGACCTTGGCAGCATTATTTTCATTGAACAAATTCAGGTAAGCCTGCGATGCAGTGCCGCCATCACCAATTTCCAGATGATCGTAACTGAGGTGCGGAATAAAGGCAGGCAAAACGCTTTTAAGCGACGCCGAGCCGTCCATTTTGTAGTGGTACACATACTTGTTGCGAAACGGTATAATCAAATCAACAAGCTTATCGATTATCTTCTGCAACGCTTTTGCATGGGAGGGAAAAGTGTCCCGCAGCTCTTCAAGGCGCAGTTTTTCGAAATTCATATTGTAGCACAAAATAGTTTTTGCGCCCTGGAGAGTAGGCAGTAAGTTTTCCACTAATTCACACCGTGGATCTGATTTACCATCGCCCAAAAATTCAAAGTGTTGCAACTGTTCATTTTGTAAGACGTGGACACTGTACTGAAAAGGCACCTGCTGATATGGACGGATGCCGTCAAACAAGGGAACAGCCGAAGAAAAGGTTTCAAAATCGAGAAACGCGACGGGCTCTTTTATTCGGCTGAGAAAATCCCGAATAGCACGAACGTCTGGTTCAAGACCTTGTTTCGTCTTATTAGCCCACACCTGTGTTCTTTGGTGAACAGACAAGGGAAAAGTAACAGGCACTTGTGACTGGCACAAAATCCTTTTATCCAACAGCTGGCATAACTTTTCCGGTGCCAGCCGCTTTATAGTATGAACCGGAAATTCAACATTGTCGAACATTTGCCAACAATGACCATGAAAATCGCAATCAAAAAATTTCGAACACTGCGGGCCGATTTGCATGTTTGGAGTTGCATCACCTGCAATCACATTCAACATTATCGGTAGCTGCTGGTGAATCACCGCTTGTTGCTCCAAAACATCTTTCGTTACATCGTGAATGCCGAAAAGTTTCTGAGGCTCCACTGATCCCATCCGGACGTAATCGCGGTTGATAGTGACCACGTGAACAGCTTTGACAGAGAATCCCAATCCATTCAAAATGTAAAATTGAATCGATGCATCCAGGTAGTGATAATCTTTCACTTCAGTCGAGCTCTTCACTTCATAGATATAGAACCGGTTTCTTTTAATCACCAGAATATCAATTGCCGCATACACATTGTTGAACATAAATCCGGCTTCATAGAGAACCTTAGCTCCGCTGTCTATTGCTGCCTTTGTTTTCTCAACTAATTTTGTGTAATCAACAGCCGGCACAACGCTGCAATCATATCCTGCCGGAAAAAGCTGTCGTGCATACGCTCCTACTTCATGTCCCTGATCAAAAAGTGCCTGCTGCGATGTGGATATTTCATCTCTTAGATCGTAATGATGCTTGTAAAGATGCAGCGACTTGAGACACTTACAACCGCGAACAAAGGTGGACTTCGAGAGCATCGGTTTTTTCATTGTGGTTGCCATACATTCTCTTTTCAATCTCAAATATGGTACATCACATTGCAGCCTATTTGCAAAGTGAAATTTTAAGGGCAACCAACAAGACAGAAACTAAAAACGGGCAACTTACGCCGTGTTAGCAGTCCATAGGCAGTGGCTGTAAACGTTTCGGTTGGGAAGGCAATATAGAAGATTTCCCGAGGCCAATTATTGATTTTGAGCTATTTCCTGCAACAATTATTTCACATTCAATGAACACATTTTTATTGGTAATGACCATTCACGTAAAAGTTTCCGTTGGGTGCGATCGTTACATTATTTTACTGGCGAAATGCTGAAGCTTTTACTTTTTTTTCTGGCCAATTGTATTTTTTACATCTGCCAGGCGCAGGGAGAAATCGTTATTGTTATACTGGATCAAGACAAGGTGCCGGTCCGGAGTGCCACCGTAGAACTAGTCGCCAAGGACAACAACAGCCTTGAGAAAATTCAATTGAGCGACAGCGCAGGAGTTGTAAAGTTCTCAGGGCTAAAACATCGCAGCTACATTGCCAAGGTTAGTTACAAAGGATTTTCCGACACCAAAACAGATACATTGGTACCGGGGAGTAATGTTACCCTAACATTGGCGCCGGTGAGTACGGAATTGTCTAATGTAACAGTAACTGCACGCCGATCATTCATTGAAATGCACCCAGGGAAAACGGTGGTGAATCTTGATGCCAGCACCACCAGCATCGGCACAAACGCTCTCGAAGCTTTGGAGAAACTGCCCGGTTTGACGATTGACAAAGACGGAAACATTTCCATCAAAGGCAGAACGGGTGTTACAGTGCTGATTGATGGCAGGCAGACGTATCTTGATAATACGCGGCTAAGCACATTTTTGTCCGGGATGAGTTCTTCTCAAATCAGCCAGGTAGAAATTATGGATCAGCCATCCTCGCAGTACGATGCGGCAGGCAACGCCGGCGTTATTAATATTAAAACGAAGAAAAACCAACAGAGAGGGTTTAACGGATCAGTCACTACAGCATACACGCAAGGAGTTTATCCCAAAAACAATAACAGCCTGCAGCTAAACTACCGGAGCGGCAAATGGAACTTATTTACTAATTACAGCAACACACACAACGAACAGTTTACACGTGTTTATGCATTAAGAAGTTACTTTCAGCCGGCAGGAACAATCAAGCAATTGCTCGAGCAACCAACTTTTATGAGGTCGAATGCGAACATTCATAATTTGCGTGCAGGAGTTGACTATTCCTTTTCATCGAAAACGTTAATCGGACTGACGCTGACAGCAACATCCCTTAAGCGCAACATGACGAGCAATAACATCGCTTACTGGATGAATGTCAGAAAGGTTGTGGATTCATCAATAATCACCCGGACCAACAGCGATTTGCTTTGGAGAAATGCGGGCGGTAATATTAACGTGAGACATTCATTCAGCAGCAACGAAGAGTTGACTTTTGATGCAGATGTTATTGCATACGACATTGACAATGTCCAGAATTTCAAAAATACTTTGGAAGCGCCCGGCGGCTATTCTGATGCTACGCTTGCAAAAATTCCTTCACAATTGAATATTGTTTCTGCAAAAACAGATTACAGTAAACAGTCAGGAACTATTAAATGGAGTGCTGGCGCAAAGACGTCGCATATCAAGACAGATAATCTTGCCGATTACCAAATAAATACTACCGGCACGTGGACACCGGATTATGGAAAAAGTAATCACTTTCTCTATAAAGAAACAATACATGCGGTGTACACTAATGCGGAAGGAAAAAACAATAAATGGTCGTGGCAGACTGGACTGCGTTATGAACAAACTTCATACAACGCAAGGCAATTAGGTAATGTAATTCAGAAAGATTCATCTTTTTCCCGGAGTTTCGGAAGTTTGTTTCCGACGTTTTTTGCCACTTATGCGTCCGATAGTAACAACAGTTTTTCATTGAGTGCCGGAAGACGAATAGACAGACCTGGTTTTCAAAAGCTAAACCCGTTTGTCATGATCATCAACAAATACACTTATCAATCCGGCAATCCATATTATAAGCCGCAGTTTACCTGGAACTTTCAGCTGAGCCACAGTTACAAAAACGCTTTGATGACAAGTGTCGGTTACAGCATTACCACCGATTACTTTTCGCAATATTTTCCTATTGACACAGGTGGAGTGGTAATCTACACAGAAGGTAACCTTGGAAAACTACAACACTTCACATTTTCTGTAGGCGCAAATAAGGCGCCGACAAAGTGGTGGTCCTTTTTATCGCAGGCTACACTGGTGCATAAAAAAATGGAAGGCATTATCGGTAAACAGATGAGTGCCAACATAACCCAGTTGACCATAAATCTGAATAATCAGTTTCGCTTCAGCAAAGGATGGTCAGGGGAACTTAGTGGGTTATACACTTCGAAAAGCCAGACAGACATTCAGGAAATTGTGGATCCCGCAGGGCAACTTTCTGTTGGAATTTCCAAAGCAATAATGAATAACAAGGGCAGCATTCGGCTGGCACTACGAGATATTTTTTACACCCAATGGATGAAAGGCAACACGTTTTTTACAAACGCGAATGAATACTTTAAGCTATCAAGAGACACAAGAGTGGCGGCGGTTTCGTTCACCTATAGATTCGGAAAAACCTTTAAAACCAACAAGCGTTCTGAAGGCGCTGCGGGAGAAGAGATTCAGAGGGTGGGAAATGGATAGCTCAGAGGCTTCAGCTTCGTGGCCGCACTGGACCGCCCACATTCGCAAGTTGCAAATGCTATATATTTTATAAGATTATGCTCTTTCGGTACTCAACTTGCTTCTGTCAAACATTACTTCCTCTGCCACATACCTGCGAAGCGCAGAGTCAAGCGATGGCAGGTGCACACCACGACTGCTGGAAAGCACGCTGTAATTTGGTCTTTTTGCCGGTAACTTCATTTCGTCTTGCGGCACCGCTTCAATGAATTTTCGATTCAACTCATAACGGTCAGCAATTTCATAAGCAAGATCAGCCCAGGAGATTTCTCCATCATTTGTCAGATGCCAAATGCCTTTTTCATTATCTACCATCAGGTCGAGGGTGGCATTTGCCAGGTCCGGAACGTATGTTGGTGAAATAACGTAGTCCGCGGCTACTAACACTTTTTCCGATTGCAGCAAGCTCCTTCTGACATAATAAATAAAGTTGTATTCGTCCCATGGGCCAAAAAATGCACTTGTACGAATAATAAGCGCTGCGGGATTTCGCTTCAGTACCAGCCGTTCAGCCTCTGCTTTACTAGAACCATACACGCTTAGCGGATTGACCGGATCGTCCTCGACATACGCAAAACCTTTGCTTCCATCAAATACTAAATCCGTAGAAAAGGTGACGAGTTTTATTCCAAACTTCTCGGCTGCAATTGCAAGGTTTTCTGCGCCATGAGTATTATCGTCATAACACTGGTCGAAATCATTTTCTGCGTCATCCACACGTACGTATCCGGCAGCATTGATTATTGCCCATGGTCTGTAGTAGTGGACTACGTTTTCAATGGAACTGAAATCGCAGATGTTGCAATCAACCCTGCTGAGCAGCCTGTAATTAAAATACCTTTCGCTGCACACTCTTGCGAATGCTTTTCCCAAGGTTCCGTTCTTTCCGATGATTAAGATTGTGGCATCATGCTTTGGTGCACACACTAAACTCTTGTTGATTGGTCTTGCTGCATGAATAAACCGGTTTTCACGTTGCCACCATCCCTGTTCGGTTGAAATTCGATGCAAATACGAGCCTTGGTCGTTGATATTTTTGATGAACGCGGCAAGCGCTGTAGGTCGCGGGCTGCCACTACGGATGTCGAAAACACCCGGCTCGTAATCACCTCCTTGTTGCGTAAGTAATTTGTTCCATCCGAAAGAGCCAAGTAAAGCCCACGCTGTTACCGCTTCAATGTTTACACCTTTCGAAGTCAAATTTTTACAAGCATTCCACACATACTTAAACCAGCGCAATTGTTCTTCCCGGTGACAATGCAAGTGCACTTCTGTTACAGCCATCGGCAGACCAAACCGATTCCAGGCTTCTCTCAACAAAACTTCCACACCCGTTTCATCAAGATCAATTCGCGCCGCTTCCACATCTACATACTTATGGATTCCATTTCCACCCGGAGTGACATGAGGATACAGATCAAGTCTTTCGTCGATAAAACGTTCTGAAGTAATATAGTAATTGAATCCACATACATCCGGTACACATAGGTTTTCCCAGAAGAACTTCAGATCATTTTCTTCAATACCAACCCACTCCAGGTATGACCAAAGTGCGTGCTGCCTATTTACTCTTCCGCATAAAAGATCGTACGTGAGCCAACGTCGTTCATTTTCAAAATCTGCCTGATACTTTAATGTTGTTGTGCTGTAGGTCTTGCCCAAATCTTCCGTTTGAATAAGCTGTGCGGCTGGATTGATTTCGCGAATAGCCTTCATAGACAGCACTATTCCTTTCACCTGATTGAGCAGCATTTTAAAGAAGCTTTGGTCATCCTGCCGGTGCGGATACCAGAAGCCATACAAACCGCTGAACCTTGCCGTTGTGAGCGGCTCGTTTACCGGGGTGTAAAATTTTATCCAGGGAAATTTTTCGGCAACACTTCTTGCATATTGCGCAAGCAAGTCGGGAAAATTGTCGTCGAGCAAATTGGTAAACGCGGGTCCGCTACCGTGATGCACAAGTCCGGCAATGACGTCAATTTCCCTCTCCCGGAGTGTTTTCACCTGCTTTTCTGTCCACGACCAATCAGTTTCTTCTTTTAATGTCGGCTGATGTTTTTCCCAAAGAATTGGGAAACGAATTTTTTTTATTCCTAGGTTAGCGATTAGCTCAACGTCACCTTCACGATAGTAATGACGCGAATGCTCAAGCTGATCATTAAACGCATCATCTACCCTATTGATCGTGCATTCTATTCCACCCCAAACTTCAGGATTGTAGTATTGTTTCTCCGTTGACATAAGTTTCAGGTTGACCTTGCATAATCTTTTTAAAAGTTGTTAATGCTTGCGCCACCACCTGATCCATGTTGTAGTATTTATATGTAGCCAACCGCCCAACAAAATAAGTGTTGGTCATTGACGCAGCGAGTTGCTGGTATTTTTTGTACAACTCAGCATTTTTCGGTTGTGGTACGGGATAATAAGGATCGCCTTCTGCACGGGGAAACTCATAAACTATGGCTGTTTTATGGTGTTTTTGCCCGGTCAAATATTTAAAGTCTGTTATTCTCGTGAATGCCTGCTCGTTCGGGTAATTTACCGTGCCCGTAGGCTGAAAAGTTTCTGCGTCGACGGTTTCAAATTTAAACTCGAGAGAACGATACGGCAGCTTGCCATAGCAGTAGTTGAAATATTCATCGATAGGTCCGGTGAAAATTAAGTTTTTGTGCGGAATCACCTCAAGAATTTCTTTGTAATCAGTGTTCAGCATCACTTTGATGTTAGGGTGCGACAACATTTTATGAAACATCCAGGTGTATCCATGCAGCGGCATCGCCTGGTATGTGTCAGTAAAATACCTTGCGTCACGGTTCGTTCTTGTCGGCACTCTTGCCGTCACACTTGCATCAAGCTCCGATGGATCGAGATCCCACATCTTGCGTGTGTAGCCGCGGAAAAATTTTTCATACAACTCACGGCCTACTTTGCTGACCACAACATCTTCCGAAGTTTTCACTCTTGTCACTTTCTCAGCCCGCTCCTCAAAAAAAGCTTCGACCTGCGAGGCGTTGAGATTCAAACCATACAATTTGTTTATTGTATCCAGATTGATGGGAATAGGAACCAGCTGTCCGTCCACGCTTGCTAATACCTTGTGCTCGTAAGTTCTCCACGGCGTGAATTGGCTGAGGTATTCAAACACTTCTTTAGAGTTCGTATGAAAAATGTGGGGACCGTATCTGTGAATTAATATTCCATCTTCATTATAATAATCGAAAGCATTACCGGCAATGTGCTCACGTTTATCAATAATTAATATCTTTTTATCAAGCTGGGTTGCCAATCGCTCTGCCAGCACGCTGCCCGCGAACCCGGCACCGACTATCAAATAATCAAACATATTGCTTCCCCTTCACCTTTGCTTTTAATGATTCTTTTTCTGCTTTTTCGAGCATTGTGGTTTCGATGTGGCGCACCATTTGGCTCCAGGTTCTGTCCCAGGAATTAAACGCAAGAAAGTCATCCACTTTCCGAAGCCATTGCCCTTTTCTTTTTTTGTTCAGCTCTGTCTCTGCTGCAGCGATAAACTCGTCGGCATTGCTCACTATGTGAACTAATTCATTTTCTCCATAGGGAGAAACTACATCCCTGATCGGACTGGAGATCACCGGCTTGCCTGCTGCTAAATATTCCGGCGTTTTTGTTGGGCTGATGAAACGGGTTGATTCGTTCATAGCAAACGGAACCAACGCTATATCCCAACCCGCAATGTATTGTGGCAATTCCTCGTATTTTTTTCCACCGAGGTAATGAATGTTTGAAAATCGCGGAAGTGTAGCGGGGTCAATTTTCACAATTGGTCCGAGGAAGACAAACTGCCACTCGGGTCGCGCCTTTGCTACAGCCTCCATCATTTCGATGTCGAACCGCTCGTCAATTACGCCGAAAAACCCGAACCGGGGATGAGGGATGTCCTTCTGATCGACGGGATCTTCTTTTATTGTTCTGGCTTTCCCAAAATGTTGTTTCTCTATGCTGCTCGGAAACGGATGAATATTGTGGTGCTGATGTTTTTTAAACTCGTAAATACTATGTCCACCTGTAAAAACTACATCAGCTTTCTTGAATAATACCTGCTCTTTAACGCTAATGTCCGGCGGCGCGAATTTAAAAGCAGAAAGCTCGTCCATGCAATCATAGATGGTAAGTTCGGGGGTCAGTTCATCAGTAAACGGTAACGCCATTGGTGTATAGTACCAGCAGAAGTATTTGCTGATGTTCATATTGGCAACGAGGTTGGAAAGAAATTTCTTTTGTCGTTTCAGAACCTCTTTTTCATTGAGTCCGTTTTTTAGATGGGGCGTAATAACAAAAAGATTTTCATTAAAATTTTCTATGTGCAACTTGTCTTCATCATCATGAAAGATTGGCTCTTCAATAAAAAAGACTCTCTGGTGTTTAGAAAAGCGGGTTAAAAGATGATTGGGACGTTGAAACACAAAACCCCACCGGAGGTGGGAAAAGCAAATCAGATCAATATCATGCAGGAATGCACATGAAACATCTTCAATATTTTTAATCATGTGGTAATTAATGCTATTTACATGCCAGCATCATTGATAATCAGAATAGTAGTTCCTGAATTTTTCGGAAAATGCTTTGTAGAAAAACATACTCATCCTTTTATTTACCTGTAGTTCAGTGAAAACGGATATACCAGTTTAAATTCCTGGTTGCCGGAAATGTTTAGCCAAATAGTTTTTACACAAATAAAAAAGCACTGCATAACTGCAGTGCTTCGGGAACAATGTTTAAAACTCACGCAACCTTAGCAAAGGAATGCCTCTTGCGCTTGGTTATTTTTTTTAGAAACTGGATTTCTTCTTCGCGATAAGGCGTGCCGTCTCCACGGAAAATATCATGAAACCAAACTTCGGGCTCATTCTCGTATTTGGTGTTCCATGAGTCCCAAGGACAGTGCGTTTGAGTTTTGCCTGCGACAAAACCCCAGTTGTAAGCACCCACATTGTATTTTTTCAATACAGGCAGGATGTCTTGAAACGTGCTTTGCAGCGGTCTCGCCATAAATTCCGTACAAAGCAGAGGGCGACCAAATCGTTGCAGCGACTGAATATGTTCTTCCATTCTTTCCTTGTTTTCGTAACAATGAAAACTGATTATGTCCGAATGGGTGAACATATAATTATCAATCGGAGATAGCTTGGAGTCGCAGCTCCAGTTGTACTGCCATGGAGCCATTGTGATTGGATGGATAGGATTTACGACCCGTACCCAATTTATTGTTTTCTTCAGCAGCGTCATAGATAACTCTGCTTTGTGAAAAGCATAATCATTGTCGCGGTAGCTGGTGATGTTCATGTTATCCGGCTCGTTGAACAAATCCCAAATAAGAATTCTTTTATCATTTTTGAACCGGTCGACCACGCCATGCACATAGCTGTACAGCTCATCATAGCTATTGGGATTATTCAGCACATCATATCCGGGGCATTGCACCCAGCCAGAATTGTGCACGTTCAATTTAGGCTCCGGTTGCTTCCCCAGTTTCGGGAATGGATCCCAAACAGCATCGAACAGCACAATCATGGTTTTTATTCGATGTGAAGCTGCGATGGTCAGAAACTTATCAATTCTGCTGAGAAAGCCTTCAGCATCCTGCTCCCACAATAAATGATGAAGAAAAACGCGGACTGAATTAAAACCAAGTGCTTCGGCCCAGCTTAACTCGCGATCAATCAACTCGGGCGAGAAAGTCTCCTCCTGCCACATTTCCAACTGGTTGATTGCGTTGCTCGGCACGTAGTTACATCCGACTATCCAACCGTTTTTATACATCCATTCAGCAGCTTTTGCTTCGGACCAACGGTAGGCTAATTCATTATCCCGTTCAAGAAATGGTACGGCTTCTTTTTCGGTTAACATATAGACTGGATTAGAATTTAAGCAGTTAGTTTTGTTTATGACTCAAAATAAATTCAAAAGAAAAGCGGCAGTTAGCGGTTTTCGGCGGGATGCATTTTTCATCGGCGAATGCAGCGAAAAATAAGGTGAACAGTACCTATCTTCTTTTTTAATTTTTTTGAATGTCATTTATCTGTTAACGCTTTGAGATCTATATAGTTATGAATAACGAAATACCGAGGCAAATAGCGCAGGAATTTTCCACCCGTTTTCAACAAAAGCCGCTGGTGGTGCGGTCGCCCGGTAGGGTAAATATTATTGGTGAACACACAGATTACAACAATGGTTTTGTGCTGCCAGCAGCAATAGACAAAGCGATTTATGTAGCCATTGCACCAAGAAATGACGACAAAATTTTGTTGTACTCGCAGGAATTTAGGCAGGAGCACCACTCAACAGTGTCAGGCGTAGCGCCAACGGAAAAGCAGTGGCCAAATTACATCCTCGGAGTGGTGGATCAACTTAATAAGAGAGGACACCGCATTACCGGATTCAATCTGGTTATCGACGGAGACGTGCCTGTTGGCGCAGGACTTTCCTCTTCCGCCGCGGTAGAATGTGCCACTGCATTTGCATTGAATACCATTTTTAATTTGGAAATTGAAAAACAGGAGCTGGCAGTAATCGGGCAAAAAACAGAGCACGACTTTGCAGGTGTAATGGTTGGCATTATGGATCCTTTTGCAAGCATCTTTGGTAAAAAAGATCATGTAATAAAGCTGGACTGCCGCTCACTTGAATATGAGTATGAGCCGCTGCGTTTGTCGGGTTACAAAATTTTATTGCTGAATACAAACGTGAAACATTCCCTTGCATCTACAGAGTACAACACCCGGCGAAAGGAATGTGCCCAAGGCGTGCAATGGGTAAAAGAACAAAACAAAAATGTTGAAAGTCTAAGAGACGTGAATTTGCAAATGCTGGACGAATTTGTAAAACCAAAAAGTGAGTTGATTTACAAACGTTGCAAATACGTAGTGCAGGAAAATGCAAGGCTGCTGTCAGCCTGCGAGGAGTTGGAACGTGGCAACTTGAAAGCGGTTGGGGAGAAAATGTTTCAGTCTCACGACGGATTGAGCAAAGAATATGAAGTGAGTTGCAAAGAGCTCGACTTTTTGGTGGACGCCGTAAGAAATAATCCTGAAGTGCCCGGAGCAAGAATGATGGGCGGTGGGTTCGGTGGTTGCACTATCAATATTGCAAAAGAAGATGCCATCGAGGCACTGATAAAAAAAGTGGGACAAGAATATGAAAAGATAATGGGCAAGGAAATGACTGCTTACGTTGCCGAAACCGCGGATGGAACAAGTGTATGTGAGTAGCCCGTTAGCCAGATGGAATGCAACAACAGCTGTCGCACGTTAGTTTACAAAACTCCAATAAATACCTAATCTGAAAAGCAATCCCGGCATGGCATAGCCCGGGGCTACAATGCTGTTGTGATTAAATCCAAAGCCTCCGATTGTACTGACTGCATTCAAATTTTCCGCTCTTACAAATGCTTTAAAGCTGCGAATTCTGAAATGGAAAAATGCTGATACATCCGGTCTGTTGCTGATGGTCAGCGAATCCTGGTAAAAGAATTGTCCAAGCAGAGGGGAATAATTATCTGCTTTGTAGGGACTGTAGTACCGCATCTCCAAACCTGTGGAGAGATTTAGATTTCTGAAAAACAATCCTTCGAAAGCAAGTCGATTTCGTGTGAACAATAACGGAAGGTTTAGTTCCACGCCGCCCGCCATTTGCTGCACTGAAACATCGGCATACCACTTCCAATATCTGCTTAACTTAAAAACTTTGGACGCTCCAATTCGCAACACGTTGAACAATGCAGGATCTTGTCTTAGCTGATAAAAATTTCGCAAATACAGATAATTAGTAACGGCATAGTAATCTCCGTTCAGTTGAAGATTAAATTTAGGCTCGAGAAATGAAGCAAAAATGTGCGACGTATTCTCTTTACCGAATGTTCTGGGCGCATCCAAATAAAAGTTACTCTGCTGGTTGAAAATAAAAGATGGCGACCGGTTAAAATTTTCAAATCCTATTTTGAGGCTGCCGACCTTTGATCCAAATACTCTCAAGAGGCTTACGTATGCATGATAATCGCCGGCATTCAGTCCCGTGAAATACAAACGTCCCGTAGCCAGCATATCCCACTTCTGATTTTTGGTTCTGTTCCTGTATTCTCCGTGACCAATAAAGTTGTAATGCGATTTAGCCGTGGCAACATTTGCTTTCAACAATTGTATTTCGGCACCGGCTTTTATAAACTGTTGTAAGTTCTTTTCATCAGGAAATTGATAAAAGGAAAAATCGTTACTCAACTCTGTCCACTTGTCTTGAAAAAGCAGCGAATCCTGTGGCATCGTCAGCTGATAATGCGACGCATAGTAGGCAGAATCCGGACGATTATTTTGCTTATTGTTCGACACAGCAAAGTCCTGGAACGAATAATCGTATTTACCGTATTTGAAATTGTGCTCCAGTCTTAGCTTCGGATAAAACAACGGAATGACGGTAGAATCTGTTACAAAAGAATCTTTTCTGCCAAAATCATATTGCTGACGCAGCAGAATATGAAAATCTTTCTCCCGATGCCCTGTGAACAGTGCAACAGAAAAAAAGTCGGCACCAAACGTTGGTTCACCGCCAATGGTTACGGGTATGGAAAACCGGTCGCGTGAGTAAATCGGATCGTTCAAATAATCTTTGTCCTGCCGGATGCCGCCGCTTTCTCCCGCCTGCAATTTATTGTTTAGAAGAATGAGATAATTGTTATACCTCTTGTTCGGTGATTCATACCATGATGTAAAAAGGTAATTACTGTGATTAGCTTTTTGGTTGCGGAAAAAACCGGGAGAACTTATCATCCTGTAGTTGAAGCTTGCATTCCAATTTGGTTTTAAATTTTGTGTATGCAAAACTTCAATGATTTGCTCTGCCCTGCTTCCCAGCATATAATTGAGGTCAGTGTAAGGCCGTGTAGTATGGTAAAATTTTGCTGATTGCAACTTCCACCGGTATACATCAAGTGCATGAAAACCGGGGTCCCACCCAATTTGTTGTGGTGCTGTGAACAGCAGCGAACGAGTTGCTGTTCCAAGATTACCAAGATAAATGTGAGTTGCCGGAATGGGAAACCGTTTTGTGAAATCGTTAATGGAGGAATCGAACGCATAAGTACGTGTCGAATCCAACAGGTAGTATCGAATGGTAAGGCTGTCTTCTAAATCGTTTCTATGCCTCAGTGAATCACCTGTGCCGCCGCCTCCAATGTTTCCCCGGTTTAGTATTCCCGGCACGTTTGGAACTGCCGGCGAAGGTGGTCGAACAGCAGGTCTTTGTGTATACGCGACAACAGAAACGAACGAAAGAAAGAATGCAAAAAGACTTTTATGAAAAAAAATAAATCTCAATTTCTCAGATTGACGCAATCAGCTCGCGGAAGATCGCAGCGAATTTTGGCTCAGCCTCATTGGCGGCTTGCAAAACTTCTTCATGCGTTATTTTATTGTCATCGTCGCGAATGCCAATATCCGTGATGACACTCATCGCAAATACTTTCATACCAACGTGGACGGCAGCAATCACTTCCTGCACAGTACTCATGCCCACAGCTTGTGCACCAATAGTTTCTATCAGTTTATACTCTGCGTGTGTTTCGAACGTGGGACCGGTAACCGCAACGTAAATCCCTTCCTTTAAATCAATGTGCAACTTGTTCGCTGCTTCGCGGGCTTTCTTTTGAAGCGTTTTTGAATAAGGTTCGCTCATGTCCGGAAAACGTGTGCCCAGGCGATCATCATTTTTCCCGATCAACGGATTTTTTGTAAAAAAAGATATGTGATCAGTGATCATCATCAAATCGCCAACTTTAAACGAGCGATCCACTCCGCCTGCAGCGTTTGAAAGCATAAGCACTTCCACGCCCAGAAACTTCATCACACGAACGGGCAAAATCACGTCTTCTGCATCATAACCTTCATAAAAGTGAAACCTGCCGGACATGGCAATTATTGGTTTACCGGCAACTGTTCCGAAGATCAATTTACCAGAGTGTCCAACAACTGTCGAAACAGGAAAATGCGGAATATCGGCGTAGGCAACTTCATGATCAACTTTTATTTCTTTTACAAAGTTTCCAAGACCGCTTCCCAAAACAACAGCAACTTTTACGTTAGCTACATTGTATTGTTTAAGAAACGAAACAGCTTCGTTGATTTTTTCGAATGAGTTCATTATGACAAAGATAATTTTTGAAAGTTAAGAGAATGGAAAGATCGTCGCGTCGGCAATCCTAAAATGAATACCTGAAAAAACTGCAGTCTTCTTCATCGCACAAGAGCTTTTTCAGAATTGGGTCATTCAATACGTTGGTATAATCCATCCACTTGCCTGCGACTTTCATTTTGCGATAAACCAGTCGAATGCCGTGGCTATAGTCTACATACCAATTTACATGTCCGGTGTACAACGGCTGAATAGGATTGCCATCTAATTTATGCCAGCCGTAAATAGCCACCCTGTTTGGCTTTGAATCTTTTGCAATCTTACTTGTAATTACTACATCTTTCATAATGCCTGCTATTAATCCAGTCCGTCCTTTTCTTTGTCCTTCAATTATTAAATGGTGATGATACATTGTTGGTGTGCTGTCGCGAAATGCATACATCGGCACCGGTTCTAGTTTCACAACGGCGGCCGAGTATATATCGTTCACCATTTTTCTCGTTGGCAGAAAACAATTAAAAGAATCTGCAATCTTTTGCGCCGCCATTGGCGTAATGTTGATGCGAGCCCAATCATTGTCCGTTCCCACACTTAGATAATCCGGTGCAACATAGTAAGTTCCTTGAATGGTCCGGTGGTGAACTGAGTCGAATGTGCTGACATCAATCGACACAAATTTTTTCAGAAAAGCTGGAATATTACCGGACAAAATTTCCTGAGTGGCTGCCGAATCACGTTGCTTCCAGTTGAAGGCAAAAGCACTTTTGTAAAAATCGGTACCGGTAGTAAAAGAGAACCGTTGCGGTACCGCAATGGTTCTAGTTGTTCTGCACGAAACCAGGAAAACAAAAACACAGATGGCAAGGCACATTTGTCTCACAGAACAAAAGTATACAAGTGAGATTTAACTAATTGTTGATTGCCGTCGGTGTAATTTCAGTTTTCCGATTACCATTTCATGCTAATTTGTTTCTGTGAAAAAAACTTCCCTGGCCATTTTCCTGCTTATTTTTTCCTTCTTTTGTTCTGCTCAGGATATTAGTGGCTTTTGGAAGGGTTCATTAACTGTTCCGGGCGGATGTTTTCCTGAAAATTATATCGAGCTCCAGCTTACAGTGAGGGGCAGCCGAATTTTTGGAGATTCATATCATTATCTTGATCAAAACAATTTTATCAAAAAAAGATGCTCCGGCAGTTTCGATTCAGCCACTAAAACAGTGATTGTTCAGGAAGATTACGTTACTGAAAAAAAAGTTCCTGAGCACTGTACTGTGTGCATCAAAAGATACACGTTCCTCTACACCAAAGAAGGAAATCAAGAAACGCTAAACGGCGGCTGGACCGGCAGCATGGCAGAATCGGGCATGGTGTGCAGCCCGGGAACAATTGTTCTTTCGCGAATCAAAGAGTCTTTTTTTAAAGAAGAACATGTGCGTGAAGTGAAAGTTGATACCGGAACACTGAAACTTTCATTTTATGACAACGCTCAGATAGACGGCGATTCAATAACTATTCTGGTCAATAAAAAAGTTGTTGCTACCCACCAGTTGCTCGGGTTGAAACCCATTTCGCTCGATGTCGTGATTGACTACAACAACCGCATGCAGGAAGTGGAAATGGTTGCGGAAAACTTGGGCAGCATCCCGCCTAACACAGCTCTGCTTGTGATTACAGCAGGTAAACAACAGCACCGATTGTACCTTACATCGACTGCTGAAAAAAGCGCCAAGGTCCGATTCATCTACGATGCCAAGCAACAGGAATAGCGGTTTCATATTTTTATACCTTGACTCGGATTGGTCTCCTATCAGATACACACAACTTTTTGGACGAAGCTGTGTTTCGTCACTTTCAAAATTGCGATGAAATGTGGCACGCGGGAGATTTTGGAAGTGTGGACATTTTCGAAAAATTGAATGCATTTCGACCGACGATAGGTGTGTATGGAAATATAGACGGCACTGAGGTGCGGGCTATTTGTCCGGAACAATTATGCTGGACATGCGAAGAAGTGAAAGTATATATGACGCACATAGGCGGTTATCCAAACAGGTATGCACCGGGAGTTAAGAATCTGCTTGTGCAAAATGCAGCCCGCCTTTTCATCTGCGGACATTCACATATTTTGAAAGTTATTTACGATGAAAAAATCAATTGTCTGCACATGAATCCCGGAGCTGCAGGCAACCAGGGATGGCACAACGTGAGAACAATTCTGCGTTTTGCAATCGACGGTTCCAAGATTCAGGATTTCGAAGTAATCGAGCTAGGACGCAGAGGAGCTGTACCGTAATTCAATTCTTGGATATCGATTATTGAGAATTCACAATTAACGAGTGCGTCCGAAAACTGCGTTTAACGCTACCCAATTAACAATAGCTCAATACCATCCCCTACCCATTCCTATTTCCCGGAACGGCCACGGAATGGAAACAAGAATAATTAACAGCGCAAGTACATAAAAGATCATAGTGCGTCTATGTTTCGCTTTGTCGCTTATGCGTTTGCGGGCTTGTGCCTTACCAAGATGAATTAGAACAATGGCGATCAACATACCGATCGTATGCTCCATTGTATAGAACCTGTCTGTGGGGTTGCGCATCACCTCAGCCATCGGCATGTGTTGCAATTTTGCATACCCATTTTGACCAAGAAACCATAAAACAAAGCCAACAAGCAACATCAGATCTGCAAATATTGTGAGTAGCAATCCCAACCTGTTATCGGAGCGAATAAAAGGACGGCTTCCCGCAATAAGACTGTTGAGAATTGCAAATATCAAAAGCAGCAACACTATCCACCGCCCCACACTGTGCACGTGGAGCAGAATGTTGTAAAGGTTTTGGTCCATGCTGATCAGAGTTTTGAATGCGCCAAAACTACAACAAAAGGCGAACGAAGCGGCGGCAGTTTTATTCTTACGTTTCCATTTGTATCTTCGCTCATTCGGCAACTTGTCGTTATGAAATATTTTATCTACAACAACCATCAAATTTCACTCAATGGATCTCCACATAATTACACTCATCATTGCAGTAGTTGTTGCCCTCCTGGCGGGCATCATAGCGGGTAAATTCATCTTTGCAAAGGATACCCGTCAAAAAATTCAAGAAGCAGAACTCCACGCACAAAACCTGATAAAAGAAGCAGAATTAAGAGCAGAAACCATCCGCAAGGAAAAAGAGGTGGCTGCTAAAGAACGGTTTGTGCAGCTTAAATCAGAGCATGATAAGGAAGTGCTCGAACGCAACCGCAAATTAGGAGAAAGCGAAAATCGCATCCGCCAAAAAGAACAATCCCTCAATCAAAAAACAGAACAACTTGAAAGGCAGCTCAAAGAAAACAATGCCATTAAAGAAAATCTAAACCGCCAGATAGAAGTTGTAAATACAAAACAGGCGGAGCTGGACAGGCACCAGGAAGAACACACAAGAAGACTTGAAAAAATTTCCGGCTTAACTGCCGATGAAGCTAAAGCGCAACTCATCGAAGGTTTGAAGCAGGAAGCGCAATCGAGAGCGTTGGGCATGCAGCAGGAAATAATTGATGATGCGAAGCAAAAAGCGAATAAGGAAGCTCGTAAGATCGTAATTCAAACCATTCAACGAACTGCAGCAGAGCAAGCGATTGAAAATGCCATCACAGTCTTCAACCTCGAGAGTGATGAAATCAAAGGACAGATCATCGGTCGTGAGGGAAGAAACATCAGAGCGATAGAAGCCGCAACGGGTGTTGACCTGATCGTTGATGATACTCCGGAAGCAATCATTCTTACTTGTTTCGATCCGCTGCGCAGGGAAATTGCCCGCCTTAGCTTACAGCGGCTGGTTACGGATGGACGC